>JAUXRP010000046.1 GCA_030681675.1 Candidatus Planktophila sp. | reverse complement strand
ACTGCGCAAATGGGACAAGCGGTTCATATTACCCTGATTTTTCGTTGCATAGAATGACTATGCGCCTCAAAATCCGGCCAATCTGTCCTCGCTTTCCCACTTTGCTCGCTACGATCACTTAAGTCCGACAGACTCCTAGGAACCAAAATATTTACAATTATTCAGTATATCGGGTTGGAGGCGAGGTCACCCCCGCTGTCCTCCCACATCACCGGACGTACGGTTCCGCATCCGGATACCGGCGCATGAGACGATGCACTCGTCCATCACCGACCTTCTTTGATAGCTTCTCCATCAACAGATCGTGGTTAACCCGGTCAAAGAATTTCTCCGAGTCCATGTCAACTACTATGCTGCCGCCTGCGGTGACGTATTGCCTAGCCACCTTGACGGGTGTTATTTCCCGCCCTGAAACCGTAGCTTGATGTGGAGAAGCCGACCTCGAAGATCGGTGAGAATACCTGATGTAGCGCTTGTTGGATCATGCGATGCATAGCTGTCGGAATACCGAATGAGTAGCTTGGCCTTGATCGTCGACCCAGTGTCGCTTGAGGTGATCTTTGAACTCGGTCACACACGGCTTCCATTAACCCAATTTCCCGCGCCAATTCCGCTTTTGTGCGACTACGCCGCATCCATCGCTTCGCTGGGGACTAGCCTGCGCGCCTTTGGTCAGGCCAGCGCTTTGCCTTCGGCCTCCTCCAGATTCGCAGTCACCCGCGACAACCTTGCCGTTCAGCTAACGCTTCCTCCCGCAGGGCACCCCAAAAAAAAACCCTCATTACTTGAATGAGGGTTTATATGAATGCCTGGCGGTAACCTACTTTCACATGCGAAAACACACTATCATCGGCGCAACTTCGTTTCACGGTTCTGTTCGGGATGGGAAGAAGTGGGACCAAAGCGCTATGGCCGCCAGGCGTAACTTTGTGTAACAACGATAAATCTCATTGTCACTTATGAATGAAAGAAGTAAATTGAATTAGATATAATCTACAAATGCAGATAATTAAATTACTTAAAGTTATAGGATCAAGCCTCACGGTCAATTAGTATCGGTTAGCTTAACGTATTACTACGCTTCCACACCCGACCTATCAACGTTGTAGTCTTCAACGAACCTTAAGGGGGGTTTAACCCCCGGGAAGTCTTATCTTATGGCGAGTTTCCCGCTTAGATGCTTTCAGCAGTTATCTCTTCCAGATTTAGCTACCCGGCGATGCCACTGGCGTGACAACCGGTACACCAGAGATCTGTCCACTCCGGTCCTCTCGTACTAGGAGCAGGTCCATTCAAACTTCCAACGCCCACGGCAGATAGGGACCAAACTGTCTCACGACGTTTTAAACCCAGCTCACGTACCACTTTAAATGGCGAACAGCCATACCCTTGGGACCGGCTACAGCCCCAGGATGTGATGAGCCGACATCGA
>JAUXRP010000045.1 GCA_030681675.1 Candidatus Planktophila sp. | reverse complement strand
CTCACCTAAGTTTTTGTCCCCTAAGAAAGCTAAAAAATTATCTCGACCTTGCGCCCATGTCGATCCAACTCCTTGTTGGGCAAGTACCGTCATTAAATTCTGTGGGATATCGGGACCGCTGCCTGCGGTTATTTTAAGAGCAGTAGCGCCTTCCCAATAAGGCTTACTGTAAAAAGCCGTTACAAAGGGAACCAGGAGTAGCAAGGCATCTATCCGTCCAAACTCTTTCCAAACTACTAAAGTTTTTCTAATGGCCGGAATAATGAGAAGAGTTAGAGAAAGAAGTGTAAGAACAATTAAAATAGTGAGATAGCTGTTCGCGCCAAATAACCCAAATGCCCAAGCCGAGGCGATGCTCGAGACCGCAAAGCCAATACCAATCGATATTCCTAGAGCAACAGGACCTCGGCTTTTAGAGCCACCAGAAATCGCAGCGGTAATAATGGAGCCTGGGACAAAACCCAAAACTAGTGCGATACCTAATACGGCAAAGGTAATAGCCACGAGTGTGAACACAACATCCCCAATCAGTAAAACTTATAGGTAAACAATAAATGATTGCCGTTAATAAATGGACTAAATACCTACTCTTCTATAGCCCCTGTTACCTGATATCGGGATTAAAAGGATCTAAGCGCAGCATTTCTGCCTTTGCTGCTGCAATATCTGCAGGTGCTGCCGTCGGAATAGTTGTCCACAACTGCCAGAAATCGAAGGAGTCTGGATAACCCTTAGTAGCATCACGAACTACAGCAATCGCCTCAGAATCCATTTTGTTATCCCTCAAAATTGTAGCTACATGAAGAAGGCGTCTCTCATCAATTGGCTTTAAGTATGCGGCTGTTTGCACTGCCTTAATATCGCCGGACTTCAAAGCTGAGAAAAAACTAGCATTTACATAATAGGGAGGGATAGCCACTATCGCCCCCAGTATCACTCCACCAAAAACCCTCATTAGTGCTGCCGAGGAAAGTGGCTGTACCACAACCTTACCTTTTCGCTGGGGCTGTTTACTCTTTACAGATACATCTCCCTCAGGCTTTTCATCTCTTGTATTGATCTCATAGCCAATAATCAGACCTGATAAAACCCATCCCCAAATAGCCAGCCCCAATTGGTTAATACTGACAAATGATTGAGCCTGATAGGCCACCCATGCGCCAACTATCGCAACAAAATAGATGTCGAAACCCGCGTTTCGCTTCACGACTCGAACTATTGAGAGAATCACAAGGGAGATGATCGCAAAGTAAACCAAAAGCAAAGGAATTCCACCGCTAGATGCTATATCTAAATAAACATTGTGAGCTGAGTTTGTATATGAAAAGAATCCATTTTCATAAAAATCACTTGGCCTTGATCGTCTGTACCAATCAATGAAACTATCCATACCAACACCAAGAAAAGGATGATCACCTATTATTTTAAGCGCTGCCCTCCAATAATATCCTCGTGCTTCTAAAGAACCCTTGTACAGATAACTTGCAAGTGGGCCGGCATTTATAAGACCAAGAAAAACTAATCCGGCACCTATCGCTCCAAAACCGGATACAGCGATGCCCAGAGTTTTTTGGCTATTCATAAATAGCCACAAAATGGCTACCACCAAAGTTCCAGCCATTAAAGCAAAATAGCCTTGCTTAGCCAAAGTTTCATAAATTACTACTACCGCTGTAAATCCCGTTAAAACTAACCCAATTCTGACTGCGATTGAAAATGCAGAATTTAACGCCAATGTAAACGCTACAACAGCAATTATTCCCATAAAGGCTGACTGGAAATTAGAGTTCCCAAGTGTTCCAACTGGAGCATTAACGGTATAGGCAGTTGCAAATGGAAGTGGATCTAAATTAAAATATTGAATGTTTCCATAGACGATAAGAATTATGCCGACAATCACTGAAACTCTAAGAAATTTTTTAATAAAATCACTATCGGCTATTAGCGCCGAAGACATTAAAAACACGGTTAATGATAGGTATGCCAGTGCCCCTGTATTGCGCCCGAAGGTTCCATAGATTTGTCCACCGAAGTTAGCCCCAGAGAATATAAGTACGAGGATAATCTGTAAGACAAAGAGTGAAAGTAAAATAAAAAGAATCTTAAATTTAGATCTTGCGATGCTCTTAAAAGCGTTTATGAAGAGAGATAGCGCCAGAATGGCACAAAATGTTAGAACTGAGAGCTTAGGAAGATTTATTGGGTCAATCAATGTATAGGGTGCCACCACCAAAGTCACAGCCATGAGGGCGGCCAACGTTATAGTCCCTAATAACTTCTTACTCCGTGTATCCAACATGTACCAAGAGTACTTAATTTTCCTTTAGAAAGGCCGAAACCCGGCCCCCACCGAAGTGGGAACCGGGTTTCAGTTCTAGATATTTACCAGAAGAATTGAGTCAATTAAACCTAACTCAACTTCTTGAATAGAGCGGCTATCTTCTTCTGGATCTTGATTACTAGGTTTGTTAGAGCACGGATCGCTGCCTTTTGAGCTGTGATCTGAGCAACTAAGCCTGCGACCAATTCTTCAACCTGAACAGACAATGCTGCAACTGCATCAGCTGCATCTTGTGCCGCTGCTGTTGCTGCATCTGCTGCCTCTGCTGCAGCGTTAGCTGCATCAGTTGCTGCATTAGCTGCATCAGTTGCTTCTGCTGCTGCATCTGCTGCTGCTGCGATTGCTTCTGCATTAGCTGCATCTGCGGCTGACTGGCCAACAGTTGCTGTAACTGAGATTGCAATACCAGCTTGAGCTGCTGCAAGTGTTGATCCACCAAGTGCTGAGAGTGTGAAATCACCTGCTGTAGTTGGAACGTTAATTGCGAACGTCGCTGTTCCTGTAGATGAACCAGTTGTCACTGAAGCTGTTGGCAAACTACCTGAAGCCAAAGCACGTGAGCTTGTCACTGCTGCAGCAAATGCTGCATAAGTTCCATCAGCAACAGCGTTTCCAGCTGCATCCTTAATCATCACTGTGACAGTTGCAACCTCTCCGGGAACATATGTTGCCTTGTCAAGTGTCATTGTTACAGATGACAT
>JAUXRP010000044.1 GCA_030681675.1 Candidatus Planktophila sp. | reverse complement strand
CATGGAAGTAAGAATGTTGGTATTAGTAACCGCAATGCGGGTGAGATCCCCGCACACCGAAAGTCTAAGGTTTCCTGGGCAATGTTGATCAACCCAGGGTCAGTCGGTCCTAAGGCGAGGTCGAAAGACGTAGTCGATGGACACAAGGTTAATATTCCTTGACTATTCAATGTCACGGTATGGGAGGACGCAATCTAGTATATTTCGCATCTTATTGGATTGATGTAGACGCAGTGAGGGTGCTTTCCAGGTAAATCCGGAAGGTATAGCCCAAGCTGCGGCTGGAGGTTTCTCTTCGGAGAGGCCAACGGAATAAAGCAGGTTGTCTAGAAAATTCTCTAAACTTATCATTGAATATCCGTACTAAAACCGACACAGGTAGACTGGGCGAGTAGCCTAAGGTGAACGAGTGATCCTCCGTTAAGGAACTCGGCAAAAAAGCTAGACGTAAGTTCGCAACATGTCTCGCCACCCTGTCAAAGGGGTGGCCGCAGCGAAAGTTTTTCAAGCAACTGTTTACCAAAAACACAGGTCTCTGCAAACCCGTAAGGGGAAGTATAGGGGCTGACGCCTGACCAGTGCTGGAACGTTAACGGGAGCGGTGCAAGCCAATCCCCGAAGCGCCAGTGAACGTCGGCGATAACTATAATCGTCCTAAGGTAGCGAAATTCCTTGTCAGGTAAGTTCTGACCCGCATCAATGGCGTAATGACTTGAAAACTGTCTCAACGGAGAGCTCGGTGAAATTGCAATGACGGTAAAGATGCCGTCGACCTGCAGCAAGACGAAAAGACCCCGTGGAGCTTTACTACAACTTGGCATTGATTTAGAGTTTTGGTTGTCGAGCTTAGGTGGGAGACTATGAAGTCCCGACGCTAGTCGGAATGGAGTCAACAGTGGAATACCACCCTGCTGAAGTTTTAAATCTAACCCTGGGCTGTTATGAGGAACAAAAAACTTATATACAGTGAACCAGCAAATGGCAAACTAAGCATAAGTTGTAAAGAAAGATCCTATCATTCGTAAGAGTGGTCGGATATTATTAGTATTGTCTTTTGCGGTTCACATAAAAATGTATGTATCGTTTTTAGTTATTCATACCAGTCCGGGAACAGTGCCTGGCGGGTAGTTTGACTGGGGCGGTCGCCTCCTAAATTGCAACGGAGGCGTTTACAAAGGTTGGTTAGGTCCGGATGGAAATCGGACTGATAGTGCAAAAGCATAAACCAGCTTTACTGAGAGACCCATCAGTCGATCAGTTACGAAAGTAGAATTTAGTGAACCGACTATCGCTTATAGGAGCGTAGAAGATCATCAGATAAAAGTTACCCCGGGGATAACAGGCTGATCCCTTCCAAGAGTCCATATCGACGAAGGGGTTTGGCACCTCGATGTCGGCTCATCGCATCCTGGGGGTGGAGAAGCTCCCAAGGGTTCGGCTGTTCGCCGATTAAAGCGGTACGTGAGCTGGGTTTAAACCGTCGTGAGACAGGTTGGTCCCTATCTTCTGTGGGCGTACGAAACTTGAGGGAGTTTCTCTTTAGTACGAGAGGATTTGGAGGGACGGACCTCTGGTGTTCCTGTTGTCACGCTAGTGGCAGCGCAGGGTAGCTATGTCCGGTCAGGATAAGCGCTGAAAGCATATAAGCGCGAAGCCCTTCCCAAGATCAGGTTTCGTTGGGCGTAAGCCCTGAAGTCCCCTGGCAGACGACCAGGTTGATAGGCCGGCGATGTACGACCAGCAATGGTCTCAGTTGACCGGTACTAACGGACGAAAGCTTGACCACTTTGATTGTTGTCTCTCGGTGATTGTTGTTTCGACAACACGGCTCCGAGGCAATCATGGTCAGGTCGCAATAAACACTGCGTCTAGCCTTCAGACACAGATATCACTTCACTTTGCCACCATTTGTTATCGCCTTGCGGCATCCTTACCGGTGTCGCAAGGATTTCCCGGTGACCATACGCGTCAGGAAACACACGTTCCCATTCCGAACACGACCGTTAAGCTGACGCGGCCGATGATAGTGCCCACAAGCGCGAAAGTAGGTCATTGCCGGGTCCTTTAAAGAGACGCCCGGAACCGCAAGGTTCCGGGCGTTTTTTATTTGTCCGCTTGCCGATCCGTATCGTCATCCGTGAGGCATTACGTTATAGTTCCAGTGGATC
>JAUXRP010000043.1 GCA_030681675.1 Candidatus Planktophila sp. | reverse complement strand
TGTTGCTAATGTGACGGGAGCAGTCGGTGCAGTTGTTGTCTCTGCAGCAAAAGCTACGCTCGTGGAGCCCATAATCAGACCAGCACTTAATAGTGTGGCCGTAATGATCTTTTTCATTTCAACCTCCTTGGATGTGCAAAGCCGATTTGCTTTACATGAGAAAGAATGAAGCCAGCACTTGTGCATTCCCTGCGTAAATCGACGCAGCTCCCTGTGGATACGAAAGCTTTGTTGATTTCCCTTGAAAGTGCGCCTTTATCCTCGTAGTTGTGGGCTATTGAATTCGTGAGTATTCTCATACAAGTGGAGCGGTTTCCAGGCTCAAAACATGAAAAGAGAAGTTCACGACATGAATAATGAAGCCACACGCCAGGCCGCTCTAGATTCACTAGAAATTCTTGATACTCCACCCGAAGAGAGATTTGACCGCATCACCAGGCTTGCTAAACAGCTCTTTGGCGTCGAAACCGCGGCAGTATCGTTAATCGATCACGATCGTCAATGGTTTAAATCTAAAATTGGACTTGAGCCACAAGAGACTCCACGAAACATTGCCTTCTGCGATATAACTATTCGCGAATCTAAAAACTTCACCGTTCCAGATGCCAGACAGGATTCGCGCTTTCAGAATAATCCACTCGTAACTGGAGATCCAAATATTCGTTTTTACGCGGGCTATCCACTTGAAACTCCTAATGGCGAGCGTGTTGGAGCGCTCTGCATCTTTGACCCACATCCGAGGGAGTTCACGGAGGCTGAAGAGATCCAATTGCGTGACTTGGCGCAATGGGTTCAGAAAGAGATGGTTATTGAAAATGAGTTAACGCGGGCCGCGCAGGTACAAAAAGGACTTATCCCTAAGCAGCCCGACGAGAGATTTGGTTTCGATGTAGCCGGTGGGTGCGTTCAGGCGAGATCTATAGGAGGGGATTTCTACGACTGGTACCCCGTTAATGAAGGTGGAATTCTCACTCTTGCCGATGTCATGGGCAAGGGCATGGGAGCCGCCATCATCGCCGCGACGGTGCGCGCTGTTCTTAGAGCAGGATCAAAAAGCGAAGGATTAGTGAGCAGTATTGAAACGGCCGCTGCCATATTGGGAGCTGATCTGAGCAACGCCGGAAGTTTTGTAACTCTACTTCATGCTCGATTAAACGTCACATCAGGCTTGATTCAATACGTCGATGCCGGTCACGGCCTCTCGATTGTGATGCGTAAAAATGGCGAAATTGAGCGGTTGTCCTCGCACAATCCGCCTCTAGGCGTTGGTATAGATATTGCGTGGAGGGAAGATAGCTTTGTATTAAACCACGGCGACACCCTTATCTCCGTAAGTGATGGCGTGCTAGATCTCTTTGATGGCACACTTCGTGCACTTGACGCCGTAGCTGACATCGCAAGAAGTTGCAACACTGCGCAAGAAATAGTTGATGCAATTATCAGCCGAGCCGGCAAAAATGCAGACGATGACATTACGGTGCTTGTGCTGCATCGCGATTTATTAGAGTAATCTCCCAGAGGATAGAATCACCCATATGCAAATTGATGAGGCGCTCTCGCTCATCCGTGAAATCCCTGACTATCCAAAGCCGGGAGTCCGTTTCCAGGACATAACTCCCCTATTAGCCAATGGTGAAGCATTTTCTGCTATTACTAGAAAATTAGCCTCCTTTGCAACGGTTGGAACATTA
>JAUXRP010000042.1 GCA_030681675.1 Candidatus Planktophila sp. | reverse complement strand
TTCGGCTCGGGCTTCAGATATAGATAAATCGGTCATGCAAATATCGTACCAAATACTGAATAATTTGTACAAATTAATCCCCTGAGTGATACCTATACTCGCTCCATGAGTTTTAGCGCCGGCCAATTCGCGCTCCTTGGGATTATGGCCTTTGCTCTCACAGGCCTGCTCACCTGGCCCATTCGACTCCTAGCGATCCGTATCGGAGCCATGGATCAGCCCAACCTCGAGCGCAAGACCCAGAAAGAGCCCGTGCCTTATTTAGGTGGTCTCTCAATCGCCATCGCCGTTACTGCGCTCGCTTACGCCGGAGTTGTCGCCTCTGATTACACCACCACCAATTTGCCACTAGCAAGTTATGTATTAATCCCCGCTCTCATCATGGGTGCGATGGGTCTCATTGATGATTTAAGTGGTCTGCCAGCTCTGCCGCGTTTATTAGTGCAAACGATTATTGCAATTGGTATCGCCATCATGTTAGTTAAAACCGATACTGTCGGAGTGGCCTTCGGTAGTTCACTTATGAACCAGGTGCTCACTGTTTTATGGATCGTCGGAATCTGCAACTCTATTAACTTCTTCGATAACTTAGATGGTGGTGCTGCCGGCACTGTCGCCGTTGTCACATTAGGTATTTTCTATATCGCCTTTAACCAAGGCCAGGAATCAGTCAGCGCGCTCGCTATCACCACCGCTGGTGCAACTCTCGGCTTTCTCATCTGGAACAAACAACCGGCCAAGATTTATATGGGCGATGCAGGCGCACTTTTCCTTGGTGTGGTTATCTCGGTTTTAACAATCCGTGTGAATCCAGGGATACATCCGAGTTGGAAATCTTTAGCCCTAATGCCGATTTTATTAGCTGTTCCAATCTTAGATACAACAGTTGCAGTCGCATCGCGTATATATCGTGGGATATCACCTTTGACGGGGGGCAAGGATCATTTGTCTCACCGTTTAGTGCGCAAAGGCGCTACTCACAAAACTGCAGCTATTTTATTGTGGGCTGGTTCAGCTCTATTTGCCTTACTGGCCATAGGAATTTATAACTCCCCAGCAAATATTGGAACCCCACTAATTTATCTCTCAGGCCTTATCTGGGTAGGTGCTTTATTTTCTTTTCTTCGAATTCCGTCGCAGGATTAATTGAAGCAACAAATAAAAACTATCTCGGATTAGAAACCGCACAAGCTCCGAGTGATGACTTTGGAGTGATGTGGCAATCCCGTGACGATAAAATAATTAGCCCACGAAATGTAATCAGCTACTTGTCGATTATTCCGTTTGTTTTGGGTGACCAAAATGCACTTGATCGATAATCACTAAACCACCGCGTTTTTTCTGTTTGACACCAAAAACTTCTGCTTTT
>JAUXRP010000041.1 GCA_030681675.1 Candidatus Planktophila sp. | reverse complement strand
ATCTCGGAATTCGTTTCTGGGAGATGCGAAAGGCCCGTCGGAGAAATACCGACGGACCTGATCAGATGGACTCTGACATCGCATAAGGCAGTTGAGTCGGGTTTAAAAGCCCGGCTCAACTTCACTAATTAAAGCAGAAATCCTCGTTACACAGAGTAGTTTCAGTTAAAACCGCGACTCGTTGATTGCTAACTTTTTGCGAACAACATCTGCAATATCTACTTCGAGAACATCAGCCAATCGAATCAAATAAATAGCCACATCGGCAATCTCCAGTTCAATGGCCGATAACTTCTCGGCCGATAACACACTACGCCGTGACTCTTCCGCACTCAGCCATTGAAACTCAGAAACTAACTCCCCAGCTTCACCGGCAACGGCCATCGATAAGTTCTTTGGGGTATGAAACTGCTCCCAATTGCGTGCATCTGCAAATGCGCGAATCTCGGCTTTGAGAGTATTTATTTCAGTCATTTCATCCCCTTAACTTGGAAGCAGTTTTTTAAAGTGTTCGGCAGTTGCTGGATCAACAAAATAGACATAACAACCCTTCATTCCACGACTCATCAATGTTCGGTAAGTATTTCGAATAATCTCATCGGCCTTCAACTCTGCTTTAATTGGGTCGACCTTAAACTCTTTCTTGTATCCAGCCATTGATTTATCGCTCTTTGCTCGAGCAGAGGGATCTGTCCGCAAGACCCCATCAACGGCAATTAAATCGCGGCCAATGATGACTCCAATGTAATCAACCTCTAAGCCCTGACAGGTATGTATGCATCCAACTTCTTCCACTGACTTCGGACTAATGATCCACGCACCTCCATCAGCCGTCAGATTCCAGGTGGCTTTGTATCCAAACTCATCAATCGTTATATCCGACAAATTCGGCTTCTTCTTACTAATCCACTCCCAGCAGTAGCCAGCAACGACACGGGATTTATTATTGATCTTATTCTTCTCTTTAATAGTTTTATGCAGCTCTACTGGGCTATCAAATATCTGGAAATCAAACTTATCGCGTGAGAAGTAATGCGCTGTGTCGGCGCCAACCCCTAAGGTTTCATCGAGCCAGGCCATGTAATCATCTGACCCACCACAACGAAACTGCGACGTGAGTTCAAACCGCTCAACCAATGCCCCAGCGAGTTCTGCCTGCTCTTCAATCATAAGAATGCCACCGACATCAGACCATGTCACTTTCTGGGCTTCATCAATAAAGAAGACAGATGTGTGAGCCGACTCAATAATCTCCTTGACCTGGTTTTCTCCGAGATTTTTAAACATTCCAGATTTCATCTTCAATCTGTGCGCCTCATCGACAATTAAAGTATCGAAGCTCTCTGCAGAAGTTTCGGTAAAGGATCCTGAACCACTAAAGAGACTACGAATATCAGCCTTACCAAATATCTTATTTAACTTTGCCTCAAAGACCGCTCTTGGGGCGGCATTAGGTGTCACATAACGAGCATTCAATCTCTGCCCCGTTAATCGCGCAAGGGCATTAATTGAAATAACCGACTTACCCGTGCCTGGTCCTCCAGTAATAACAATGACTCTCTTTTGCCCAGTTAACGAATCATTGGATGCTTTTACAATCTTTTCTAAAACAGTCTTCTGCTCATCCAGTAACACAAACTCTTCATGTCCTTTTAGCATTGAGCCAACAGCATCTGCTAACTGTTGCGAAGGTCTAATCACCGCAGCATCAATTCGCTCAAGCAGAGCCGTACCCGTACCCTCTTTAATATTTGCACTAATCATCGATCGCAACTCTGGCCCTTGACCCTTAATAAATACTGGCACGTCCCGCAGTTTTTCTTCATAGCGTGAAGCATTAACAACTATTGGATCTTCGCAGTTATGAAGATACGCACAAGCAGCCACGGAAACACCAGTGTCGTAGATGTACTCGTTATACATCTTCAAATGGCTTAAATAACTCCAAGCTTGATACGAAGGATGTGGTGCATCCCGCAATCCCCCACCAAGATATGTGCGCACATGCTCAGAGAGCTCAGAAAAGGAAATATCGGTCCACTGCTTTAACTCAATTATTACGAGCGACTCTTTACCCGATGAATTCTTACCCGATAACATAAAGTCGATTCGAAATGCACGTCCATTGACTCGGTACTCAACTGCAACGCCTGCATCCCCCGGGATATCAGTCGTATTCATTGCGTGATACATGGCATTACCCAAAGAGTTGCGCCATGACGAATACTCAGCATCTCCCACGCTGTGGCCAAGTTTTCGCTTTACCTCGTTTTTTACTTTATCTTCAATAGTCGGAGCATCCAGCAAAAACTGATCCTTGGTGGCAAGGTAGGCGAGCATGATTGAAGGCTATAGGAGGTAGGCACTAATTACTTCAGATTTACCAGCCAAATATCAGAACTCCGTTAAATGGAAGTTGCAAGCGGCCAGATGCAAAAATCGCATCCATCTGATCTAGTGCTTTTTGATAGTCGTTTTGATTTTTGACGGAGGCGTATGAATATGAAAGACGTAAGCCAATAACTAAATACTCGGCATCTTGCACAAGTGAAGTTCTAACCAAATCACGGTAAAATGCATTTCCCTGCCAACCGCGCCCAGACTCAATTTCTAAGACCGCCTTATGGTCTGGATGCCACCCATCAATTTCGTAATTTACTTTGGTTACACCGCGATCACCATATAAAACTGGACGTAAAATTTTATCTGCTGCCTTCTTCCCCGCTTCAATTAACCACCCTTGTCCAACAAGCGGTGCTCGCAATACTTGAAGAACTTCATCAGAGTCAAATCGTTCGTGGAGATTGGACTCTATGAGTGAACGAGATTGTTTAACGGTTTCATTGAATTCAGAAATCCAAAATGGTGGCGTTAAGTGACGAGGGAAAAATGCCCAATCCGGATACAACCCCATTTATGCAGCTTAATTCAGTCACCTACAGTTAGCTAGTGATGGTTGCAAGCCCAAACTCGATTGCTGATAGTCGTCTATTGAGTGATAATTTGCTACTTATGCTCCGGAATCAGCGAATCGATCCAGCCATTTGTCAGGAGCATCGTTTGATTCTTAAGAATACCGGGCTGCCACAAGCTGGCGAATTATTTGATCGGGCCTATGCCTACATCCGAGAGAATTATCAACCGAAACAGATTCAAAGCATTACAACTAGTATCCAAGTTGCGATAAAAGTCGATTCTTTATAACCTCAAAACGTGCCGAACAGAATTCTATAAATTCTTGTTTTGTAAGGTCATTTCGATGCCTGATTTCTTCGACCTGTGGATGAATTAACCACTCTTGAATTCTGTTCCATTGAGCCCCTGAAACATCCTTCTCGCTCGCAATCAATTTATAGTCACCCAACATTACTTCCAATTTCTTAGAATTTACCGAATTTGTGAGAATAGACAGATTGCCAATCGCGCTGATAGGCCAACCCTCTTTAGAAACGCTAGCCTGGATTAAGTCAGTCAGCGCTTTAACCGACCATAAATGTTCTATATGGAAAGTCAACACAGCGTCATCGGCTACTGTAACAATTTCTGAGTAGAGGTATTTCATCACCATTTTTGAATCAGAAGAAATGTTTGTCCTCTTGAATTGCAATTTGTTCAGTTCTCTATTGTGCCAATTATTTAATGCATCTTCCCATGTCTGCTTCGTTGGAACAGCTAGGTAATAGGGCGACCTTGTAACTTTACCATCATCATCGAATTGCCATACAACATTCCAAAGTGTTGTGTCTCCTGAGCCAGCCCATTCACCATTGAGTACATCAAGTAAATAGTAGAGAGGAATATTATTCAATAATTTCGCACTCTCAGAAATAGACCTGAGCGACCAGTTATGTTCAATGTCGAATTTTTCGATCATATATCGAACAATTAAAGAATAGATTTGATTTTCTGAGTGAGGTAAGAATCTCTTGCTCTCAGGAGCAGAATTTAACCCAATACTCATATACTTCATTAATTTCTTTTCGACATCTGCACAGGAAGTAAAAAGAGCAGATTCAAATGCGGAAAGATCAATTATCCCCCCATTATTCATGTCTCTTAGTTTTGGAGCTAATTTGGACATTTGTGAAGTTTTAAGTTCATATGCAATCGTGGCAATTACGAATGCAGTGGAAACTAACTCATCAGGTTCGTTAGATTCAGGGAAGAGGTAGCGGTATCTATCTGAAAGTATTTTACCCAGTCCAAATAAATATTCGAACAGATTGTAGTTGTCATCTCCATTTTGCAGTTCTTCTATTCCCGAAACTGTATATCCCGCCTTGGTTAATTCAGCATACTTGGCACTGACCGCTTCCTTAATTTCAGAATTCCTAATCACTGCTCCGATAGCATTCCATGTTGCTGCAAAAGTTTCGTACTTCGACAGCTTAATGCCTTGAGAGTTTATGCGTTCGAAAATCTCAGGAACATTGTCTTCGGATCCCGTGTAGACAATTATTGGTAATTGGCTTGTACCAATAAGGTCAACTTTATCTGTTATTTTTTGCAAAATTCCAGCTCCAAGATATTCCGCTAACTCGAGTGCCTTCGAATCGTCCTTGATTACTTCAGAGTCATTTAGCGCTGCTCGTAAATATTTAAGTAGCTTTACATTAGAGAATCCCGCTTCAGATTCTGGTTTCTTGACTGCCTTAAGCCAAGATTCTATTAAGGATTCGAGTACATTAATTTGTTCGTGAGAAGGTGATTCATAGATTTGTTTACTAAGGCCTCTTACGTCTTCCTCATTAATGAAAGAACTGATGCCGGCGATTGTAAACGGGTTGTCCATATATTCGATCAGGGTGGAGGCTCTTTGAAGCCCATCGACTAATTGCCAGACAAGTGGCGCATTGCCTTTGTCATTCTTCTCTCCTGTTTGGAAGGCTAGAAGTGAGCCAACCGGATAACCGAATGAAATAGACTCAAGTAGCGATTCTTTTTGCTTTTCAGTCCAGACTATTCCGCGCTGATATCGAGGAATCGTAAGTCTAAATTTACCATCACCTTTTTCGTGAGCAGCTTTCAATTCCCTGAGGTCGATTTTCTCTATCTGAACATCATGCTTAGCCATGTGGGCACCCCAAGTAAGTAACTGCTAAATTATCTGATTGATCCGAGTGTATGTCTCAATGCCCTGACGATCAAGATCAAAAATCTGATTCATTTACCTTTTTCATACTTGTCAACAGAAATACATGACTCCGTGGGTTACTGGTGAGTGAATTCTTTGAATCTTTCTTCCAAGCGTTCAGGATCGGGTCGCTGTCCTAATGCGTGAGGCACCCAAAGTTTGCCATTGTTCATTTCTTTGATTCCATGCTCCAACATTGGACCATCGGTTTCAGCAAGGATGTCTTGTCGAATATGAACCGTGTAATCAGCATCGATTCCAACGATATTAATGTCATAGGCAGTGTGGTGAATTTTGCAAAGACTCAATCCATTGGTTACTGAGGTAGAGGATGTTTCATCGTTATCCGGCGTTATGTGCGCAGCATCCAATAGTCGACCATGACCCAGTCTGCAGATTGCGCACTTTGTTTCATAGGCGCTGATCACACGAGCACGAAATGCTGGTTGGTGCAGTCTTTGCTTCATCATGCGTTCGGCATATCTTCTTTCGATTAATGACTCTGACCGAGAGGCTGTTGCTAGTGATAGATCGGGGGCAATTAGGCAGTAACCCTGATCTGGGTAGTCATTTATGATGAAGACCTTGTACGGAACGTAACGGCCTGAAGCTTGTTGAACAAACCAAATAAGTGGCAATTGAAGTTCCATCGCCTTGCGCATCTTGGTGTTCTTTCCAGCGGTTCCACCGGATTGATAGTCATAGCGCCATAGACCACCTGAGACTTCTTGATCTTCATACTTTCCGGACTTGGTTGTATTGATGGAGAGAGTTGCTCGTAGTTCTTCTCCGAGTGTCCATGAGGCACCTGGGTTCCAAATACCACCTTGTGAATCAATTACGCGAATCATTTGTCCTGCGTATTCGAAACTGCCGAGTTCGGCACGAGAGAGCATTCCATCGTCTTCGTTAGCTTTGGAGATGATCTTGTCGATCAAGTCTTCGCGAAGGGCCCGTTCGTCCTCAAGTGTCCACACGCATGTAGCTTACGCAATGACGTGGTCGTTTGCATATGAAAAATGTTCAGTGATCATTTCTTAGATTAAGTAGGTGCAGAGATGGGAGTGATTTGTAGTGATTAAACCCTTACTTAGGTGAACTCTAAATCACTGGATTCCATATCTGATTCATTTAACTTGTCTAGTGCTACCACCTCTCCACTAACCCCTCCACCATTTCCCTATGTAGCACCTTTGCAATCTTCAGAGTCCAGGCGCTCTGTTCTTCATCGCTGAGTTCATAGAAGTTAGTTGGAATATTAAAGAAGTGCTTCCGTGGTTGTTTCTTGCCAGATGAAGCCATTTCGATCCCCTTTCGCTTTCCCAGTGCTAAGTGCGCCTGGGCAGCTCTTCCTGTAGGACCACCGTGAACGAAGTTACGGTTGGTAGGTAATCTGCTACGGGTCAGATGATTACCATCTTGAGCAATTTGAAAGATAGCAGGTGGTACTGACATTTCTGGTGACTCTGGGTAACACTGTTTCCATCACAATACAGGTCGCATTTGGTTTCTAGAGAATATAAATCACGTTCAGGAAATGCGAAGTGGCCTCACGCGACTAACCGTGAGGCCACTTAGTGTGTGTACCACTGGCGGGGATCGAACCCGCGACCTACAACTTAGTCAAAGAGTCGCTCTATCCACTGAGCTACAGCGGTACACGAGTGGGAAATTACACTCAGGTGCTGACCGATTTGGATAGAATCGAATTCACTGTGGATAGCAATAAAACTGCTATCATTTTTGCACTTAGTCAAAGAGGGCGTGCAATACCGCTAGTTACAGAACAAAAACCTCGCAGATTTATCTCTGTGGGGCTTTTGTATGCAAATTCGCACCAGCATCTCATCCCTGATTAATGGTGCAGAGCAATTCGTTGATCTAAGCCATCGAGTTCCTGGAGGACATCGTAAGAGGCCCAGATTTGATTTCGCTTCCGAGTCGTAACTGGGACAAGGATTCCGACACTTTGCAACTTAGATATTGTTCGATAGATACCTGAAGGATTTTTCCCAATGACTCCTATCAACTCTTCAGCAGAAAACACTGGATTAGAAATCAAAAATTCTAATAATTTTGAAGTTGAGCCGCCAGATCGAACAATTCCCAGTTTTGTCTTCCATATGGCAGGCAGCTGCGCTAGGTATTTTGCCGTAGTACTCGCCTCTGTAGCTGCAATAATTGATGCATCTGCGAAACGAATAAGCAAGTGCTCAAAGTGACCGGTTCGATAGCCACTTAAATCTTCAAAATAACCAGTTCGGTGTGCTGCAAGAGATGAAGCAATTGGAACGATTACTCTCGTAGTTACCATCCTTCGCCTTAAGATCGCATTTACCAAGGCACGGCCAATTCGACCATTGCCATCGGTGAATGGGTGAATTGTTTCGAATTGGGCATGTGCTATCGCAGCCTGCGCTAACGCTGGCACATCATCGCGATTAGCAAACTTCAAGAGATCCTGCATCAGATTTTTAACCATCTCTGGCGGTGGTGGAACAAAGATTGCACCGAGAGGTGAGTGATTACTGCCGTCAATCCAGTTTTGAACTCGGCGATATTTGCCGGCACTATCTTGTTCGCGGGGAACGTCTTTCATGAGCAATTGGTGGGCCAATTTTATACTCGTATCAGAGATGGTTTTGTTTGAATCTACAGAGGCAATCAAAGTGGCTAATGCATGTGTACCAGCGACCATCACAACTGCTGATGAGTTTGATTTATTCCCATATTGAGCTTGAGCGTACTCTTCAGAGGTAGCGAATAAATTTTCAATTTTGGAAGAGGCAATCGATTCAGTGCGAATCAAAAGACGCTCTAGCGGTTTTAGTATCTCTCCATATGCATTATCTAGATTGGTGATCGCCTTTATCGCAGACTCGGATTTTGCTATTAAATCGGAACTAAGAGCGAATGTCCGATTTGCAATTCTAGGCGGAATGCAGACTTTGATGGAACGAACCATTCGCTCTTCCCGAGTCCCAGCACGCACCTGTTGTTGCCAAGGAATCTCCTTATACGTGCAAGCAATCCATCCCTCAACTATCTTGGCCATGTCACCTCCTTTAATGTAGAATAAGCGTATCGTTATTCCACATTAAAGGCAACAATGTAGAATAAAATCGAGGTTATTCCACTATGGGGGCACAACTACTCGTACGACATACTCCGGGTTACGCGATCGTTGAACTAATGGATTAGGTGCGACGAAAACTGTCCGAGGTCTAAACCTCGCAGATTCATCTCTGTGGGGCTTTTGTACTTCCAAATCATTTTTAAGATCTGCTTTGTCAGTGGCCCTGCCTATGGTGGTGGCCATGAGAAATCTGCGGCTTGGGTTTAGTCTGATTGGCCTATCTATCTTTGCGCTCTTGATACTCGACTTTCTGCCGGGGCCATGGGTTAATGAGATGCGTTATGCGGATTCGACATTTAGTTACGTTGTGATGGGATTGATCTTCTATTGTGCTATTTACTTTCTGGGGTTGCAAACTCTTGAGTTTTTCCGACTTCCCCGAATTCAATTAAAAACCCATCTGGCGCTTTTGGTCGCATCCTTCTTTGTCATCGCAGAGATAGCTGGCTCTGACAATGTTCATCTGAAGCCATGGGTTGCAGTGCGTGGGATTGGCTTCTTGCTGGCAATTGGCTTTGGTGAAGAGATGTTATCCCGTGGCTTTACCTATGGAGTGCTTCAAAGATTTGGAAATGTGAGAGCAATATTTATTTCATCTGTACTCTTTGGGCTGCTGCATTTGAATCTTTACGTCGGGGCCGATTGGGACAGTTGGCTGGCATATTCGCATGTGATGAATACTTTCAGCTTTGGGGTCTTTGTTTGCACGCTGATGATTGTGACGCGAAGTATCTGGGTCGCCGTTATCTTTCACGCCTTAAGCGATTGGAGCATTGTCTTTGAAAAGGTGCACATAGATGCGGGCGATGAGGGTAAATGGCAGCCAGGGTTGTGGGAGGGATTGAGTTCACCGCTTTTTGAGGTCCTTATCTTTTGCGGGCTTGCGTTTGTGCTGCTCTGGATTGATCGCGGAAGCGTGCCCGCGTGGATGCATCGCTTGGCGCTTAAGTGGAAGTTAGTTAAACCTGGCTATGAGTTAACGGCTTAAGTCAGTGCGAATGCTCCGCAGATTCATCTCTGTGGGGCTACTTAGAGTGTGTACCACTGGTGGGGATCGAACCCGCGACCTGCAACATCGTCAGAGTGCTGCTCTATCCACTGAGCTACAGCGGTACACATGTTGGAACTTAAATGATGATCAAGTTGAGCGGTTTCGAAATAGTTCTGGTTGTGGATATCAAAGAAGTGATAATATTTAGGCACATCGTCAGAGTGCGCTCGTGTTATATTTTGAGTGTTGAGTCACAACACTTGATCTATCCAAGAGTTACAGGACAAAACCCTCGCAGATTCATCTCTGCGGGGCTTTTGTATTTCTCGCGATTAGGTCGGCGGTTACTGAAGAATATTAACAGCCCTAGCTACGACTAGACCAACAACAATCAATGAGGTTGTTGACTGCAATAACATCAACATTTTCGCCCATATCGTTAACGGCATTACATCGGTTGGACTAAACGCACTTGCATTAGTGAAAGACATGTAAAGATAATCAAAAAACTTAGGGTGCCAGCCACTTGGCGCATACGTTGGATCAGTCATTTGTGGAAAAAGAAAATCGGGCCAATCTTTCTTAGCTTCAGCTCTTGATCCGGGACCACCTCGATCTAAATCCCAAAACCATAAACTGAAGATCACTACATTGGTCAGCCAAATTGAGCCCCCTGAGGCAAGTAGCTGAGGCGCCGATCCAATTCCGCCAGATATTAACTCTGAAATTAATTTAACTGCCGACGCAGTGTTTGAAATTGTCATGACGCTCGTAAGAATGAAGCTGACCAGACGAGTTGGAGGGTGATGCTTCATTAATCGTTTTGGACCGAAGGTATAGAGGCTAAGCAGAATCCCGAACTCCACTAGGCAAATCCATTTTTGAAAACTCAAAGAGAGGCTGTCGGGTAATGCAAACTGCAAAATAATCACGACCATAACAACAATTGAGACTGGAAAACGATGCTCGCCTAGGTGTGGCTTTTGCCAATGCGGTTTTGGCTGACTCATATCTAAACTATAGGTTAATGAGTTAGAGAATTGTCACTAAATAGCTAGATGGCTCTGAAGGTTGATTGAAATGCACTTATTTACTCGTAGTGTCCGCGGAGGGCGATGATTTCTAGCGTACTTCCAGAAACGCGATAAATAATTCGGTGCTCTGAATCAATCCGGCGTGACCAGTAGCCCTCAAGACTGTATTTGAGAGGCTTGGGTTTACCGATGCCACCATAAGGGTTGGCCATGATTGCGTCGATTAATTTAGCAATTCGATTGATGGTGGCGGGGTTGTTTCGTTTCCAAAATTTGAGATCTGCTTTCGCTGGATCCGTGAGGAAGTACGAGGTAAGTTCTTTGGGGGGTGGCATTAACGAACGGTGGACTTCCTGGCCGAAGGCTTGGCCGTAGCCGCGATCTTCTTTGCTCGCTGAACCGGCTTGACCGTTGGTACTTTTTTCTTGGCGCGCACAACAGGTCTTGAACCCGCTACGGTGATTTCAAGGAGTTGACCAAGGGTTTTTCCCTTGGCGTGAGGCCGTTTTACGCCTTTGTTGTGCTCCAAAGCTGCAATAGATTTTTCTAAGTGAGAACGGTTAGATGCCGTGCGCAAAAGAAATGCGGTTTCAAGAATAGATTCCCATTCACTCTCAGATACCAGAACTGCATTTCCGTTGTTGGAGGTAATAGTGACGGGCGCTTGGTCTTGATTGACTTGTTGGATCAGCGGAAAAAGCTGAGCGCGGGCATTAGATGCAGAGATAATCATGGTTGCTCCTTTTCAGGAGGAGGATAGCACCTTGTACGATACATTGTACAAGTAGGTGCGTGGGCTTTTTTGCGCCAACTGAAGTTCTGTATTTTGGGTTAACGGGGCTCAAGATCGAAAGCGAGTTGAACATCTATTTCACGCCCTTCCTCCAACTTTAAATCCAAACGAAGTACTTTTCTAATGGGCAGTAGATACAGCCCATCTTTCGGCATCAGCGTTGTCTTCCAGGTTGTATCGCCAATCGTGGCGTTGGTGTAGACGACTCCCCAACCGTATGTGATCGCCGATGCGATGGATTTAATCTGGGCACTCTGCTCGAGTGGAACCGGGATGAAGTAATAAGGAGCGGGACCGCGCCATTCGATCATATGCGATGTGAAGCTGATCTCCATTGAGGGATTCTAGAGCACTAAGAAAGAGTTTTTCGAGTTATTCAATTCTATTACTTGACCATTGAAAAACCTTGCCTGTCAGTCGCTCAAGATCATAAATAGAATCTTCAAAAAGTGTGTCCAGGTATTCTCTGTCGGCAAGACTCATTGTACTGTTAGGTATTTTGGTGAAAGTCATACGTGAAATCCAATTCTTCACTGGAGTTGAAAGATACTTTCGAGATCTAACCCAACGTACAAACTCTGGGAACATGGATTTTCGGGCAACATTGATGTTTGGCAATACAAAATCAAAATTCATATTTTGAACTGTCTCGGCAGGAAGTAGGAATTCAAGCACCTCCATAAGGATTTTCTCTGAATTAGCCACCAGTTCGGCAAAATCAATTATTAAAATCTGTTCGCGTTCGAATTGTTCATAATAAGATTGTAGGTTCTTTGCATAGAAACCTTGCGAAACTACATCACCATAGGCAACTCCTTTGAACTCTTTGTAATTTCGAATTGCATCGCCAAAACTAATTGATTTTGAGATTGCTCCATTGCGGCGCCCATGCAGAAAAGCAGAGTATGCCCGATCGGCAGGATTTCGCAATATCGCAATAATTTTAATCTTTGGATAACGTTGGGCAACTCTTGCTGCAACCTTGTCGTTTGCAAGATAGCTAGGAGACTTTTCTCCGACTATTTGGTCCGGACGAGCTTCCGAAAAATTTGAAAGATACTGAGCAAAGCCATCTGGGTCATTATATTTATGGTCTCTGCTCCAGAAATGGCATTCCTGCTTTGCAACATAGAAATATTCGGGTTTACGCTCAAGAAATCTCATAAGGCTTGTTGTGCCAGACTTCTGTGCACCAACGATGAGGAAATCAATTTTTTGCATTGTGTAATAATAGAGAACTAAAGGTTTGATATACAGAAATGACCAGACTAATCTATTTTAAACTGCTTTCCACCCAATTTATAAGAGATTCACAAGAAACTCACCGATTTCAACGCCTGTTACCTCAGTAGAAAGTTCTCGCTTGCTTCTACTATTGGAAATTGTTTTGCCAAACGGCAGGGATTTCCCGCTTGATCTAAAGTGAAAGCCGGCGTAGTTAAGCTCTGAGAGAATTACGTCAACATCTTATGTATGGAATCAAGTTGGAAAACATGCATGTGTGCGTCACAATAGCCGTATGGCAATATTTGAAAACCGCGGGAAAAGTGCACTACTAGTAATCGATGTTCAAAATGGCGTGGTCGACAATGCCTTTGCACGTGAATCGGTGATCGCCCATATCAATGAGGTCATTACTAAAGCGCGTGCTAAGAACGTTCCAGTTATTTGGGTCCAGCACTCTGATGAAGAGTTAGAGATTGGCAGCGATAGTTGGAAGATTGTGCCTGAACTTGAGCCAGGCAGCGATGAAGTGATTATTAGAAAGTTATTTAGAAGCTCTTTCGTAGAAACGCAGTTAAGCGAACTCCTTGCATCTCTTGGCGTAGATCACCTATACATAACCGGTGCTCAGACAAATAACTGCGTTCGCCACACCTGCCATGGCGCACTTGAATTGGGCTATGACATCACATTAATCAGTGATGCTCATACAACCAGTAGTTATGAGTGGAAAGGTCGAAACATTACTGCCCAAGATGTGATTAATGAACAAAATGATAATTTGTCGGGATATAGATTGCCTGGACGCAGAGCCAAGGTCGTCGAGAGCGCCGCGATTACTTTTTAAAGGTTGGGATTAAAACTCCTAGATCTAAAACTCGCTCTATCTGAGCAAGAGCGGTTACTAAATGAAGTTCATCATGTGATGGGGCAACGACACCCAAACCAACTGGTAGCCCTTCACAGATTCCCATTGGTACGGTGCCTATCGGCGCGCCCGTAATTGCAGGTGCCATTGTGATCCATGAGTTTTCACCATAATCATCGCCTGTATCCAAAGTACTTTTCCAAGCAGGTGAATACGTTGCACCAATTAACACATCGACTCCGACTAAGGCATCGGCGAGAGTTTTCTGCGCCCACGCCAAGTTCCGCGCGCGTTTGGCTTGATAAGCGCTGTTTCGGCCACCGAGAGTTAACGCTTTTTCAAATAACTCTTGACCAAAGAATGTAAGTTCAATCTCTTTGTGAACAAGATTGTAAGCAACGACATCGGCCAGAGATTTTAACGTCGTATCTGCACGCACAGTTAGATAAGCACCTAAATCATCGTATAACTCGTGCAATAAAACTTCGTACTCATCATTGCCGACATCATCGCTAGGTGTATCAATGTGTACCTCAACTAAATTCATACCGGCCTTTGATAATTTCGATAACGCAGCATCAAAGATTGAATCGGTCGCGCTGTGACCAGTCATCCAGGATTTCACGACGCCAATTCTTAAGTTCCGCAAATCATCGGTTGCCGCAATTAAACCAGTCGTCGCGCTCATAATTTCTAATAAAAGCGCGGCATCTTTTACCGAACGCGCCATGGGTCCGGGTGAATCTTGGCTAGAACTAATGGGAACAATGCCTTGGGTTGGTACCCGTCCAACCGTTGGTTTAATTCCAACACAACCGTTGAGCGATGCTGGACAGATAATCGAACCATCGGTTTCAGTTCCGACCGCTAATGAAACTAAGCCTGCGGCGATTGCCGCACCAGAACCCGATGATGAACCACCTGCACTGTGCGAATGAATCCATGGATTAGCTGTTAAACCACCTACTGCCGACCAACCGCTCGTTGAAGAAGCGGAGCGAATATTTGCCCACTCAGAGAGATTTGTAGCAGCGATAATGTTTGCCCCGGCCGCGCGCAAACGCTTTGTTAAGAGTGAGTCCTCAACTACTAAGTGATCGAGCAGCGCAGTCGATCCTGCCGTACCGGGAAGGCCTATCACTTCGATATTGTCTTTGATTACTATCGGTAAGCCCGCCAAGGGAGAATTACTATCGAAGGTACCTCCGTCGCTTTGTTGTGCAATTGCGAGAATTGAGTTGAGCTCATAACCGGTCGTATCAATCGCTTCGATTCGATCGAAAGCCTGTGCCGCCAGAGATTTCGAGGTTTCTACTCCCGTACGAAGATTCTGAATCGAATCTATCGCCGAAATGTAGTGTTTAAAAGAGTCGAAAGCCAACGGCGCGCACTGCAGAAAGAGTTCTCGGTCCCCCGGCAGAAATGATTTTTAAACGCAGACGAGATGCATGCGTATCTAACAAGTGATCACTGGTGAATTCAGCAGAGATTCCAATCGCCTTACAAATCTGCTCACGGGTGAAGACGCGAGTGGGTTCCTGCATCAATACATGAATGAAGTCAAACTCAGTGCGAGTAGTCGGAACCAGTACATCATTGACTTTCAGTTCGCGGCTAAGAGTATTTAGTGTCAAATTATCAGCGGTCAAAACCGTTGCCGGTTCGGCATTTGAGTCGTTTTTCCGTCTCAGTTGATTTTGAACACGCAGTCCTAAGATTGTCTTTGAAACTGGTTTTTTCATATAGTCATTGGCGCCGGCGGACAGGCACATGGCCTCAGCTATTTCATCCTCCTGCAGAGTCAACATAACAATGGGAACATCTGAGACCTTACGGATCCGTCGACAGATCTCAAGTCCGTCTGGCTGTCCAATCCCAATATCTAAAATTATTAGATCAGGTTTCTCTTCCTCAAACCTCTTCATTGCATCGTTTCCATCTGCCGACTCGATTACTCGAAAATCTTCACTTTCAAGGCTCAAACGCACGAAAGCCCGTATATCAGGATTATCATCAACAATAAGAATTAAATCTCTCAATTTAAGCCTCCCTAAGATTTTCTAGCGCTGCCAAATTGCTCTTTAGAACTCTCAATAGTTCAACTCTACGGGAGTCGACCTCACTTGTATCCACGCCATCCTGTGTTTTAAGCCAGTGTGAAAAGAGCGCAATCTGATCGCTGAGAGTTTCCAACTCATAAAATCCGAGTGCGCCAATCATTTCATGACAGGTTCCATCTAAATCGGAGTACGCGGAGGTCTCTATCGCGGTTATGGCACGCTCAAGCACTCCGTTTTTTCGCTCATTAATCATCTTCTCTAACTCAGAAATGTGAGCGGGCAGTTCAAGAGTAAATGTCGAACCGATCCCCTCTGTAGATTCGACGGCTATGGAACCATCATGTAAATCAATGATTCGTGAGGTGATTGCCAAGCCCAAGCCCGAACCTGGGATACCACTACTCTGAGCGTTACTAGCCCTATAAAAACTTGTAAAAATCTCTGCAATTTGGGATTCAGGAATTCCCATCCCCTGATCTGCAATTGAGATTCTAATAAATCTTCGTAAGTTCTCGTTATATTTTTCACTAAC
>JAUXRP010000040.1:300000-406556 GCA_030681675.1 Candidatus Planktophila sp. | reverse complement strand
ATAAATCCAAATGCCGTTACTCGACCATATGTTGCAAGTGAACCGATAAGTCCAATGTTTGGACCTTCAGGAGTTTCAATTGGACACATTCGACCATAGTGAGAAGGGTGAACGTCACGGACTTCAAAGCCCGCACGATCACGTGATAAACCACCAGGTCCAAGCGCTGAAAGACGGCGCTTGTGAGTAAGACCCGAAAGTGGGTTCGTTTGATCCATGAACTGCGACAACTGAGAAGTTCCGAAGAACTCCTTAATCGAAGCGACTACTGGACGAATGTTAATCAGAGTCTGCGGCGTGATTGCTTCTACATCTTGTGTAGTCATACGCTCGCGAACTACGCGCTCCATACGTGAGAGGCCGATGCGAACTTGATTCTGAATGAGCTCGCCAACTGTGCGCAAACGACGGTTACCGAAGTGATCGATATCGTCTTTTTCTACACGTACTTCGCGGCCGTACTCCATCAAAAGGTCGCCACGGTGAAGAGCTACTAAGTAGCGCAATGTCGCAACAATGTCGGAGATTGTAAGGAGTGAAGCCTTGAGCTCAAGATCTAAGCCCAGCTTCTTATTAACCTTGAAGCGACCGACTTTGGCCAAGTCATAACGCTTTGGATTGAAGTAAAGGTTTTCAATTAAATTCTGTGCAGCTTCCTTAGTTGGAGGCTCACCGGGACGGAGCTTGCGATAAATATCTAGAAGCGCCTCGTCCTGAGTTTTAACAGTATCTTTTTCAAGTGTTGCACGGATGGATTCGAAATCACCGAACTCTTCAAGAATCTGCTCTTCGCTCCAGCCAAGTGCCTTTAAGAAAACAGTTACTGACTGCTTGCGCTTGCGGTCGATGCGAACACCAACGAGATCTTTCTTATCGACTTCAAATTCAAGCCAAGCACCACGACTTGGAATCACCTTTGCAGTAAATACATCTTTATCAGAAGTTTTTTCGATTGTACGCTCGAAATAAACACCAGGTGAGCGAACAATCTGAGAAACTACAACGCGCTCAGTACCGTTAATAACAAAAGTTCCACGAGCTGTCATCACTGGGAAGTCGCCCATAAATACCGTCTGAGATTTAATTTCGCCTGTGATGTTATTTGTGAACTCAGCAGTTACGAATAGAGGTTGCGAATAAGTCATGTCGCGCTCTTTGCAATCATCGATTGAGTACTTAGGCGGCTCAAAGCGGTGATCACGGAATGTAAGACTCATAGTTCCTTGGAAATCTTCAATCGGTGAAATCTCTTCAAAGATTTCTTCCAAACCTGAAGTAGTAGGGATCTCTCCACGATTCATAGAATCGGTTGCTGCGATACGCGAGCGCCATGCATCGTTGCCCAATAACCAATCAACGCTTTCAACTTGCAACGCTAATAAGTTTGGAACTTCGAGAGGTTCACGGATTTTTGCGAAAGAGATTCGGCGTGGTGCTACTGATGATTTTTTAGACGCGGCCAAGAGATGTCCTTCCAGACAATAATGCGGGAACACACAACTATTAGGTCTCAGCCGCTATATGCCCTGACCAAAAGTTTTTTGTGCGAAGGTGTAGGGTACCGCCCTGACCCCGAACCTGTCCAACCGGGCACTTATACATCTAAAGGGGTCAGTTTGCCAGCGGATTGGCTCTCAATGGGGAAAGAAAATCCCAGACAGCATCAGCGGCCCCACCACTCCAAAACCCGGGATAAAGCCTGCTCCTCAGTGATTTCTAGCCTCGTTTGATGAGCGAGATCATCTCGCCAGTAGCCCACAACCCTTCGATCCAACATCGCAAAAGTCAGATTTACGCCTAAGAGCTCTACCATCAAATTTCGGGTACGGGACGAAACCGGACCCAAATGAGTCAGACCCTCCAAATCAAAAAGATCTCTTGATGTTCCCCTATCGAACCAAGCCGCCAATTTCATCGCCGAAAACCCATCTAATGTTGGAGTTTTGAGCACGATCTTGGGCACATCTGAGTAACGCTGGTGTATTTCTCTTGGAGCTACCGGGATTTCCTTCCATCCTCTCATCTGAACTGAAATTGCTTGGACTTCGATTTGAACGCCTGATTGACAAACTAGTAGTGCCTTACCTGGTTCAGATATCTGTGATGGCTTAACACTCCAATATGCCTCTGGAAATTCTTGAAGAATTAACTCTGGGAGTGAGTCAAGTTCGCGAATTAGATCAATTCGATTGGAAGTAAAGATATCGATATCTTCTGAAAGCCGCCCACGCTCCAAAAATGTTCGGGCTAGACCTGTTCCACCATAGAAAACTAGATCTGTTGTGAAATTGCGCAAGACAGAGAGCACATGACTAATCGCGTGATCTTTTTGCACCTGTGAAAAAGAAGTGCTGAAGAGTTGTTGGATAGTTAACGCTTCATGCGGATCTAGCATTGGCCACCCAAGTTTCTACTTTTTCCAGACTGGAACCCATATGTCTCTCTTTTGCAAAATTTTGCAGCTTCTCTTTATCGATGCGCAAAACAAGTGCAATAGCGGCCTCTCGAGCAACATCTGAGAAATCTGAAATCAGATTCTCTCTCTTTGCTAGATCTAAAGCTGTTTGTTCAAGATTAGTAGTCCAACCTGATCCGAGTTCTGTGGCAATTCGAATCCGTCTCAACTGCCCAACATTCCTCTTTACAAAAAAAATTCGCCCAAATTTCGTTTCTAAAGTGGGTCTTTGCTTAGGAACCGCAAGAACTGCGACTCCGATTGCGCGCGGTATCGCACCATGAATTCTTGCTGCAGAGATATGCATCAAAGAGACTGCCTCTTTGCCATAATCAGCTTGCCCAATCCCAAGAGCAATCGCTTCCATATCGGGTCGCCACTCTCTACCTCTATTGGCCTCGGGAATAACCGCGTAATAGCCGTGAGCAACTTTAAGTAGCACCCCAGTTTTTTCTAAACGTAAAAATTCGGAGCGGGGCTGGACATAAAGCCGTGAGGCATCTCTTGGGCGTAGAACTCCCCGTTGTAACGAGGCAATAGGCGCTACCATTGTCAAATAGTAATATAAAGGTTGGGTAATTGCCAACTTCTATAATACTTTAACTCTAAATTGGTTGATTGTGTGCATTTCAACATATCAAACATAGAAAAACCCCTCTGACGGGAGGGCCGAGGGGACTTTAACGGAACAAGTCCCCGGTCCAACCAGCAGAGGGGTTTTCGAGCGAAATTACTTGATTGTGACAGTTGCGCCAGCAGCCTCAAGGGCCGCCTTTGCCTTATCAGCTGTCTCCTTGTTTACCTTATCAAGGAGAACAGTTGGGCAGGCATCAACTAGATCCTTGGCCTCTTTCAAGCCAAGGCTTGAGTTGAGTCCGCGAACTTCCTTGATAACTGCAATCTTTGCTGAGCCAGCTGATTCAAGAACAACTGAGAACTCATCTTGTGCTGCTTCTGCACCAGCGGCTGCGCCACCTGCTGCTGCAACTGCTACTGGAGCAGCGGCAGTAACGTCGAACTCAGTTTCAAATGACTTAACGAACTCTGAGAGCTCGACCAATGTCATTTCCTTGAACTGTGCCAATAGGTCTTCTGTATTGAGCTTTGCCATATTCGTTATTCCTTCTCTTCTGTTGATGTTATTAATTCTTCAGACACTACATCTGCAGTCACAGCTTCAGCTGGAACCTCGGACACGGCATCGATTGCTGCTGGTTCGGACACTTCTGCCACAGCTTCGTTAGCTATTGCTTCGGACACCTCGGACTCAGTACCGTTCTCTGATTGTTCGGACACCATCTTGATACGGAGAGCATCGAATACACGTGCTGCCTTAGCAAGCGATCCCTTCATAGCGCCAGCAAGCTTTGCAAGTAGAACCTCGCGAGATTCAAGATTTGCAAGTTGCATGATCTCTTCTTTAGTAACTGCTTTGCCTTCGTAGATTCCACCCTTGATCACAAGAAATGGATTCTCTTTAGCGAAATCGCGCAGGCTCTTAGCCGCGTCGATTGCATCGCCATTAACGAATGCAACTGCAGAAGGACCAACGAGTAGATCTGGTGAGAGATCAACGCCGGCATTCTTTGCTGCAATCTTTGTAAGAGTGTTCTTCACTACTGAATACTTGGTTTTATCACCGAGTGCACGACGTAGTTGTTTCATCGAGGTCACAGAAAGTCCGCGATACTCGGTGAGGATTGTTGCTGTAGCTGTGCGGAAATCTTCCGTCAGTTCTGCAACTGCTGCTTCTTTATCTGGGCGAGCCATTCGGTTCACCTTTCCTGGTACTTAGCGACTTCAGGGCAATAAAAAATCCGTGACGCGTAAGCGTGCACGGATTAATGTGTACACCTACGCGGGTTGAGATTTCCTCATTTAATGAACCAACCTTGCGGTTAATCCAGACCTGCGGTCTTTGGTTATGGGGTAAGGCTAAGGGTCGGCAGTCTTCAGGGTCAAATTGGCTAATTTATGCGGGGACCCTGCGTGCCAACAGGGTTGATCCCATAATGGATAACACGACCGCCAATAGGACGCCGGTGTATTGAGATTGAGTAAGAGCCTCCTGGGAATACGCCAATGAGCCCAACACAAATGAGAACTCCCCAATCTGGCTAATGCCAATCGCAAATTGCAGGCGCCTTACATTCATCTTGCCCAACTTTGAGAGCAAAGCAGTTGGTAGAGATTTAAGAACCACCATCATTACAAGAAGCAGCAACGCAAATGGCCAAGCTTTACTAATTTGTCCTGGTTCAATTAAAGAACCAATAACTACAAAAAATAAAACTGCAAATAAATCGCGGAAAGGCAAGATTGCCTTTCTTACCTCATCTGTATCTCTGCTTTGGTTAATTGCAAGACCTGCAACGAATCCTGCAAGTGCCATTGGGATTCCAAACACAACAGTTCCCATTGCTGCAAGCACCAATCCAATTGAGACTGAATAAATGAGAAATAAATCTCTCTCCCAGCGCACAATTCGTAAAAGCTTTGGGAGCATTTTTGAAGCAACCATTGCAATAAAGGCAAAACCAAATAACCCACCAATTGCTACGGGCAAGGGTTTATCGCCGGCACCAAATAGAGCCAGGATCACCGCTGCAGAAGTAACACCTACAACATCTTGGACAACGGACCACCCTAATAATGCATCTTCAGTTGGGGTATCCGTTGTACGTCGAGGACTCCTAGTTATATTTACGATGACAACACTTGATGACATTGCAACAGAGAGAGCTAAGAGTAGAGCGCCAAGTGCAGGAATCCCCAACCAGAGGAATACTGGTGTACCGATTAATAAACCAATCGCAACCTGTGCAGGCACCCCCCAGAGTAGAGCTTTCTGTTCTCTACTAATTCGGCGAAGATCAATTTCGATTCCAACTTCAAACAACAGTAAGACGACACCGATATCTGCAAGTAGTGCGAGTTGATTGTTATCAGCAACAAATCCTGGTGTGAAAGGGGAAACAACTAAACCTGTAAGTAGGTAACCCATTACCGATGGCAAGCCAATTTTTCGGGCGAGGAAACCCATGGTCGCTGCGACAGTTAAGACAACACCAACATCGAGTACTAGAGGTGCGGTTTCAACAATTGATGCCATAACGTAAGTCTAGGTAATTGCATACATTCCAGGGAATAAAAAGGGCCCCGGCGCAATGCCGAGGCCCTTCTTATTAATTCTGCTTAATTAGATGCAGGCTCGCGAACGAGGTTTGGGTCCACTGCGATTCCAGGTCCCATCGTTGTTGAGATAACTGCCTTTTGAATATAGCGACCCTTTGAAGAGTTTGGCTTTGCTCGCAGAACTTCTTCCATAGCAGCTGCGTAGTTTTCTGCAAGCTGCTCGGCGGTAAATGATGCCTTACCAATAAGGAAGTGAAGGTTTGAGTTTTTATCAACGCGGAACTCAATCTTTCCGCCCTTGATATCTGTAACTGCTTTTGCAACATCGGTTGTAACTGTTCCGGTCTTTGGGTTTGGCATCAAGCCACGTGGTCCAAGCACCTTTCCAAGGCGACCGACCTTTCCCATGAGATCTGGTGTTGCAACTACTGCATCGTAATCAAGGCGACCCTTTGCGACCTCTTCGATTAATTCGTCGCCGCCAACAATGTCAGCACCTGCTGCGCGAGCAGCATCGGCCTTATCGCCATTAGCAAAAACTAAAACGCGTGCAGTCTTTCCTGTGCCATGTGGCAAGTTAACCGTTGAGCGAATCGCTTGATCGGCCTTCTTTGGGTCAACGCCAAGAACCAACGCAACTTCAATAGATGCATTGTACTTAACCGTTGTTGTTTCCTTTGCAAGTGTTACAGCTTCGAGTGGGGTGTAAAGGTGATCTTTAATTACCTTAGCCGCAGCCTCGTTGTATTTCTTTGAACGCTTCATTTCATCCTCATTCTTTCCTAGGTTGTGGTTGGCGAACCAGCGCGGTTCTCCCACATCTCTTTCTCACGATGAGAAGGAGAATTCTTTATTTATCCGTTCGTTGTTATTCCCATTGAACGTGCAGTGCCAGCGATTATGCGTGATGCGGCATCGATGTCATTTGCATTTAAGTCATCCATCTTTACCTTTGCGATTTCAGCAACTTGAGCCATGGTGATGTTAGCGACCTTGGTCTTGTGTGGAACTGCAGAGCCCTTTTCAACGCCAGCGGCCTTCAAAATAAGACGTGATGCTGGAGGTGTCTTAAGGACGAAAGTGAATGAGCGATCTTCGTAGACAGTGATCTCTACTGGAATGATCTGACCCTTTTGAGCTTCAGTTGCAGCGTTGTATGCCTTAACGAACTCCATAATGTTGACACCATGCTGGCCAAGGGCAGGACCCACTGGTGGAGCAGGTGTTGCCGAGCCAGCTTGGATCTGCAACTTGATAAAGCCGGTTGCCTTCTTCTTTGGTGCCATTTCTTGTCCTCTTTTTTCTTATCGTTTACTAGGGTAATTAAATCTTTTGTACTTGCGCAAATGAAAGCTCTACTGGTGTTTCGCGACCGAAGATAGAGACGAGAACCTTCAACTTAGCCTGCTCTGGCATGATCTCTGAAATCGAAGCTGGGAGCGTTGCAAATGGACCATCCATTACAGTTACCGATTCGCCAATCTGGAAATCAATTAAGCGAATATCAACTTTGTCTGATTTCTTAACTGGTCGTGGTGCCAATATCTTTTCGACTTCATCCATATTCAATGGACTTGGGTGATGGGCGTTACCAACAAATCCAGTAACACCAGGAGTGTTACGAACTGCCGACCAAGATTCATCAGTGAGATCCATGCGAACTAAAACATAACCAGGATAGATATTGCGCTTAACCATTTTGAAAGCGCCGTTTTTGAGCTCTTTAACCTCTTCTTCGGGAACTTCAATCTGGAAAATATAATCCTCCATATTTAAAGATTGAATACGAGTCTGAAGGTTGCCTTTAACTTTTTTCTCATAACCGGCATACGAGTGAACTACATACCAATCTCCAAGTGCCGTGCGCAGTGTGCGACGAAATTCAGCGTTTGGATCGTTTTCATCGGATTCGATATCGCCATCTTCATCTGAAGCGAGCGCGAGTTCGGGATCTGCAGTTACAACTACATCCTCAGTGACTTCAACTTCTGGTGCTGCGATTTGAGTTGCAGAGGCGGCAAGAGCTGCTTCGAAGGCATCTGGCTTCTGTATTTCGATGTTGAGTTCTTCAGTCATTTCTCTTCCTTATCCAAATACCCAGAAGACGATCTTGGTTAATACGAGATCGAGAAGTGAGACAACTGCAATGATGAAAGATACGAAGACCAAAACAACGGCGGTATAAGTCGTTAGCTGCTTACGAGTTGGCCAAACTACCTTGGTCAACTCACTTGTAACTTGGCGGTAGAAAAGGCCGACGCGCGCAAATAGCCCTAGCTTCTCGGCTACGTGATCAGGTGACTCTGTCATCGTCATTTCCTTTTCTCTTCAAGTACTTACCTATTACAACTCTGAACATGTACATCTTGCAGGGCAGGAGGGACTCGAACCCCCAACCGGCCGCTTTGGAGACGGCAACTCTAGCCAATTGAGCTACTGCCCTTCGCACGAAGGCATGGCAAAACCATAGGGAAAAGCAAACCCTCGTGAGCGTTGAAGTGTAGAGGCTAGGAGGGGTTCCGGTCTAACTCGCTTCGCAGATACGGCAGACTTAGGGCCATGAGCTCACGAATTTCATCCCGAATCGCCGCGATCGCTGAATCTGCCACATTGGCCGTCGATGCCAAGGCCAAAGCGCTTAAAGCCCAAGGCCGTCCAGTTATCGGCTTTGGCGCCGGCGAGCCTGATTTTCCAACTCCTAATTACATCGTCGAAGCCGCGGCTGCTGCAGCTCATATTCCCTCTAATCATCGATACACACCGACACCTGGACTGCCCGAGCTTCGTGCAGCAATTGTCGCAAAGACAATGCGTGACTCTCATTACGAGATAACACCTGATCAGGTTTTAGTTACCAATGGCGGAAAGCAGGCCGTATATCAAGCCTTCGCAACAATTATTAATGATGGTGACGAGGTCTTGTTACCCTCGCCATTTTGGACAACGTATCCAGAGTGCATCAAATTGGCCGGTGGAGTTGCAGTTGAAGTATTTGCCGACGAAACTCAAAACTATTTAGTGAGCGTTGAACAGTTAGAAGCTGCACGAACTCCAAAGACAAAAGCGATTTTGTTTTGTTCACCATCTAATCCAACTGGATCGATATATTCACCGACGCAGGTTAAGGCGATTGGTGAGTGGGCGCTAAAAAATAACATTTGGGTAATCTCAGACGAGATTTACGAGCACTTGCTTTATGACGGTGCCACTGCACCGAGCATGCCGGTCTTAGTCCCTGGGCTTGCCGACACATGCATCATCGTGAACGGTGTTGCAAAAACTTATGCAATGACTGGCTGGCGTGTTGGTTGGATGATCGGACCAAAAGATGTCATTAAAGCAGCAACCAATCTGCAATCTCACTTGACTTCAAATGTTTCAAATGTTTCACAACGGGCCGCGATTGCTGCAGTTAGTGGTGACTTGACTGCAGTTAAAGCAATGGGTGAGGCTTTCAATCGTCGCAGAACTCTAATTGTGGGTCTGCTCAATGAGATTCCTGGATTTGTCTGTCCAACACCAACAGGTGCCTTCTATGTATATCCATCGGTTAAAGGAGTGCTTGGCACAACTATTCGCGGTAAGGTTCCACAAACTTCAGCCGAATTAGCAACGATTTTACTAGAAGAAGTTGAGGTTGCCGCTGTGCCAGGAGAAGCTTTTGGCCCATCTGGATACCTACGTTTTTCATATGCAACGAGCGATGCCGATATTGTCGAAGGTATAGGACGTATTAAAAAACTCTTAACCGAAGGCTAAATCTCAATACCAATGAGGTTTACCTCAGCTACTAATGTGATCCCAAAACTAGTTTGCACCTGATCTCTCGCGTGCTTAGCTAACGCTGCAATATCTGACGCTGTAGCTGTCCCAGAGTTTGTAAGCGCTAAAACATGCTTCATCGAAATTCGTGCTCCGCCAATTTCATCACCTTTTTGGATTCCCGAGTGTTCGATTAACCAAGCCGCTGAAATCTTTACATTTCCATCATTGAGCGGCCACTTTGGCGCAGCATTAGGAAGTGCGTCCGCTACTTGCTGGGAAACAATTGGATTTGTAAAAAACGATCCAGCCGACCATGAGTCGTGGTCTTCGGCCGAGAGAAGCATTCCTTTATTGGCTCTCAACTCTAGTACGGCCTTTCGACAATCAATGACTAAGGCTTTATCACCCATTTCAATTCCAAGTTTTTTAGCAAGCTCAAGATAGGTAATCGGTGTTGTTTTTTCACCAATCCTCAGTTGAAAAGCCACATCTAGAACTACGTATCGACCAGGGTGAGCCTTAAAGTAAGAGTTTCGATATGAAAATTCACATTCGGCGTTTGTGAATGTTTTTACTTCCTTTTTCAGGCGATCATAGGTTCGTACCCGCGTTATAAACTCACTCACTTCGTGGCCATACGCACCAATGTTTTGAATTGGAGCTGCTCCAACTGTTCCTGGAATTCCGCTCAAAGTTTCAAGACCTGCAAATCCTCGGGTAATGGTTGTTGAAACAAAACTATCCCAATTTTCGCCGGCTCCAATAGTCAAGGTTGCACCACTGCATGCATCAACTTCAGCTTCCACGCTGTTATTTGCAATATGAATTACTGTTCCGTCAAAGCCACTGTCTGCAACTAAAACGTTAGTCCCACCACCCATAATTAAGATTGGAGAATCCCCCGCAGCGGTGATCGCATCAATGATTTCTGACTCTGTTGATACATGGACAATTTTTGTAGCTGGACCACCCACACGAAGGCTGGTGTATTGAGATAACTGCTCCATGGCTAAAGATTAGCGGCGTGGAGATGAAATTGCGCTTTTACCATTAAAGCGCTCGAGCTAACGCGGGCATAAGCCAGAGTAATAAATGCTGCTTTTTCTATGAGTTCCAAAACCGTTCTCAACATCTACGACTGAATCTGGCGCGCTCATGTGATGACTACAGCTTTAGCCATTCCAAGCACTTTAACCCCGGCCGAGGTAGCCACTAGCTCTAACTTAATTCGATCCCCATCTACTTCTACAACCGTTGCGCTAAGAGTTAAATCAACTTTTTCGTCGACTGGCACAATTACGGGCTTAATAAAGCGCACAGAAAACTCTTTAACATTGGCGCTGCCACCTGCCCAATCGGATACGAATTTCCCCGCCAGCGCCATGGTCAACATTCCATGGGCAATTACATTAGGGAGCCCGACTGAAATCGCTATTTCTTCGTTCTGATGAATTGGGTTTTGGTCTCCACTAGCATCTGCATACGATTTAAGTAAGGCGCGATCTAGATAGAAAACCTTTGTAGGAACCGCATCGCCAACATTAATCATCCGCGTACCACCAAAGTTGACCAAGATGAGACAACTAACTCGGCGCCATTGTGCAGGTCGGATCGGACCGAAATAATTTCATTCCCGGCGACGGTTCGCAAAGTTTCAATTGTCGCCGAGCAAGTGAAAACATCTCCAGCGACAACTGGACGATAAATTTCAAACTTTTGATCTCCGTGCACTAAGCGCGACCAATCAACACCAATTTCAGGTTGAGTCAAAATAGATTCATATTGTGAGAGTGAGATTCGAATAGAAAAAGTTGGAGGCGCAACGCTCGTATCGCTTTCGCCAATTACGGCAGCAAAAGCATCAATCTCAGACTGTGTAACAGTGACTTGATCTGCACCCTTAAAAGTGCGCCCGACCGAATCGGGATTGATCATTAGCGGGTTTCGCGGTGAAGCGTTGAAAGCTTGCAACGTGGACAGAACTTCTTTAGCTCCATGCGGTCGGGATCGTTGCGACGGTTCTTCTTAGTAATGTAATTACGCTCTTTGCAATCGACGCAGGCCATGGTGATTTTCGGACGTACGTCCGTGCTCTTACTTGCCATGGTCTTACTCCTTCTATCGATTTCTGAACGGACTATTGAGGTGGCTTAGGTTACCTGAGGCCACTCAATGCGCGAAATTCGCACAGGAAATACTCGTAGCGGGAGCGGGATTTGAACCCACGACACAGCGATTATGAGCCGCTTGCTCTACCAAGCTGAGCTACCCCGCCAAGGGTGTGCTTTGAAATGAACCACTCCTGATGGAGGGATTCTCTTCGAGCCCCCCACCGGAATCGGACCGGTGACCTCTTCCTTACCATGGAAACGCTCTACCAACTGAGCTAGGGGGGCGCTGATCTGAGAACGCGTGAGTTTAACACGCCCGATGTATCTTCATCTCACGCTCATTTAAACCTTCATTTAAGCATGTGCCGCATTTGCACTGGCAACCGACGCCGTGGCAGAGGCCACACGTGGAGCTTGGTCAACTACAATCCTGTTCAAAAGAGGGAAGTTTTTCATGAACTACATTGAAAGGCGCGTCCGTACCCTAGATGCTTGGCAGCAACGGCACCGGTTCCCCGCCTTCGTCTTTGCCGTCTTTAAGAAATTTGGCGACGACCAAGCCGGCAATCTTGTCGCACTTCTGACCTACTTCGCCTTCCTGGCGACCTTCCCATTGCTGCTGGCATTATCGGGCATACTCGGAATGGTACTCAAAGGAAATCCTTTGTTACAGGCCAACATCCAAACTTCGGCACTGGCCCAGTTCCCTATCATCGGTACCCAGTTAGGTTCTCAAATCGGGCTCGCCTCACTCGGGCACTCCACCCCCGCCTTTATTATCGGCACCGTTGGCGCAATTCTGGGCGGACGAGGGTTGGGCAACGCCTTACAAAATACGCTCAATACTCTCTGGAACGTCCCCAAAGTGGCCCGACCTGGATTCCCCTCCAACTACCTGCGCACCTTCGGCCTACTTGGATTGCTAGGCGTCGGAACCATCGTCAACACGGCCACTGCATCGCTAGTCGGGGCAGGTGAAACTTTGGGGATTAGCGGGGTACCCAGTAAGACCCTGGCCTTCGCCCTCTCAACTGCAATTGGTATCGGCCTCTTCCTCGCCGCTTTCCGGATTGCCACCGCCACAATCATCGCCACCCGCGACCTACTTCTTGGTGCCATCTTGTCCAGTATCGCTTGGCAGATTCTGCTCAGCCTGGCGGGGATCATTATTAGCCACAATCTCAAACATGCCCAGGCGCTCGCCGGATTCTTCGGTGTCGTCCTCGGATTACTTGCCTGGTTCGGCTTGCAAGCCACCGTCACCGTTTATGCCATTGAAGCCGACGTAGTCCGCGCTCATCACCTGTGGCCGCGCAGCATTACCCAGCCGCCCTTGACCTCAGCTGACAAAGAATTTCTGATTGAAACCGCCGCCGTTGAAAAGCGTCGCCCCGAACAGAAAATCGCAGTCAAATTCACTGAGTAAACGAATCAACACTTAAGGTTCTCTAGGTTTTCCTGCGTCAGCAGTTCCCGTAATGATTTTTAATCCAGCAACATGTGCACTGTTCTCATAATCATCATTTACCAGAACTGCTCTATAGCCCGCGGTTTCCAAAATACCCAACGCAACTGAAGCACGATAACCACTAGCACAGTGCACCCAAATCTCTTTTTCACGTCGTAACTCAGTGGTTCGAGCGGCTAATTCATAAAACGGAATATTTATCGTTCCTTGGATATGAGAGGTGCGCCATTCGCCTTTGCTACGCGTATCAAGGATGAGAAAGTCGGGATTCTTTAGGCCTGCCGCAACATCTTTGAATGTAATTTCTCTATTCTTTTTAAGCCCAGTGATGCTTTTTAAGTTATCAACAAAGGCGCCAATAGGCCGATCAATTCCAATCCGTACTAATTCTCGTTGTGCAGTGGCGATATCTTCATTCCTGTCTGAGAGTAATATCAAAGTATCCTCATAAGGAAATATCCATCCAAAGTAACTGGCAAAAGATCCATCTAATCCAAATGAGAGTGTTCCTGGAATATGTCCCTGAATATATGAGTTTCTAGATCGTAAGTCTAAAGTCCACACGCCAGCACCTATCGCTTTTAACACTTCCTCAGTTGAGGATGCTTTTAGTGCGGAGATATCAATGGGTCCTGCGCCTGAGCAATTAATCGCACCCATCAGCTTGAAATATGTGGGGAAAGTATCAAGACCAGCAAGCGTCTGGGAGATGAAACTCTCACTATCCAATAACAGGGCGGGGTTATTACGTTTTTCATCGGCAATGGTGGATGAATCTCCACTAGTTGGTGTAGCTGCACAAAATGACCCAAAACCATGAGTGGGGTGAATGGTAATTTTATCCTCTAGCAGTTTAACAATTCGACGAATAGATTCATGTTGTAACCCGGCAAGAGTAGCTGCATTATTCCAACCAAGTAGATCCGGTCGGCCAGAGGAGCCATGCAACATTGATCCACCAGTAAAGATACTTTGTGCGTCATTTTCTTGCGTCAACAAAATAAAGGCCATATGCGTAAAAGTATGGCCTGGGGTATGAATGGCTTTAATTGCAAAATCACCTACGTTTATGACTTCATTATCTTTTACTGCTTGTCGATCAAAACTTACTGGGTCTTGTGCGCTAGTCACATACTTGACGCCATATTTGCGGGCAAGTACCAACCCACCACTAACGTAATCATTATGCATGTGGGTTTCGACGACCGCTCCAATATGAAGATTTTCAGCCTCAATGATCTCCTCAACCCGATCGATGTCGCGCTGTGGATCAACCACGAGGGCGGTTTTCCCATCGTGGGCAATATATGAACGATCGCCTAAGGTTGGGGTATCTAGATTTATAATCTTTAGCGACATATTTACTCCCTCTCCAAAAGTTTAACAACTATTGAATCGTGAGAATCATCACTGGCTCAGGGATCGGTGAACTCGAACCTTAAAGCGCAGGATTTAGCGTAATTTTGCCCGTCGTCTCTCGGGCCAACATTGCCTTATGCGCCTCCACTGCTTGGCTCAAACCAAAAGTTGCGCCGATTATCGGTTTGAGTTTTCCGCTTTCGACTAATGAAAATAGCTCAGCAATAACATCATTTAACAACTCTTTCCTTCCGAAGCAGTGTGAGAGCCAAAAGCCGGTAATTGTTTTTGAGCCACCCATTAGTGATCCCGGATGAATTACAGTCGGAGCTTTTCGCGATGCCATTCCATATGTAATCAAGCGACCGAATGGAGCGAGTGCTTCAAGGCTGGCATCAAATGTCTTGCCTCCAACCATCTCTAAAACTAAATCAACTGGCTTGCCATTATTTGCCTCGAGAATTGTTTCATGTAGCCTCTCTTGATCGGCATCGATAACAACATCGGCGCCTAAAGATTTTGCTAAATCGCGCTTTGCTTGGGTTGATGCAACGGCAATAACTTTAGCGCCCCACAACTTTGCTAGTTGAATTGCAATTGTTCCAACTCCTCCTGCAGCCGCATGAATCACGACGCTTTCTCCAGCTTTGACATGCCCGACTGTTTTCAAAATATGCCACGCCGTTGAGCCCTGAACTAACATGCACAAGGCCTGTTCGTCAGTAACGCCATCGGGAATTTCAATCATGGCCGCGCTATATGCCAGAGCTTTTTGCGCATATCCTCCACTGGCCACTGGAGTTAAAACGCGAACTCCTGAAGCGGTTGTACCAACTACTTCGATTCCTGGTACCAAGGGAAGTCGCTGAGGTGAAAGATATGAGTTCTCGGTCTGATGTGTATCGGCATAGTTGATTCCGATTGACGTTACATCAATTACCTCTTGACCTTGACCTGGAATCGGATCTGGCAGATCGACAAATTGCATGGAATCTGGACCGCCAAAGGCGGTAATTTGTATAGCTTTCATATCTATCCTTTAGTGGAGCCGAGAGTTAGGCCAGAAACAAACTGCTTCCGTAATATGAAGAAAACAATTAATGTCGGTAAAGCTGCGATAACCGCGCCAGCTGCTAATAAATTGTAATCAGTCACGAACTCCCCTTGTAATCGACCCAAGGCCGAAGTAATCGGTCGCTTAGAATCCGTAGACATCAAGACCAGAGCCCAAAAGAAATCGTTATAAATCCAGGTCGTCATCAAAACTGCAAGTGACGCCAAGGCTGGACGCAACAATGGAAGCATCACCTTTGTATAGTGCGTAAATACGGTTGCACCATCGACCATTGCAGACTCGCTAATCTCTTTGGGAACAGTCTTCATGTAACTCGATAATACGAAGGTTGCAAAGCCCATTTGGAAAGCTACGTGAATTAATACAACACCCCAAGGCGAATCATATAAAAGTCTCGGAATTCCAACGGCTTTACCCAAAGTGATGTACATTTTAAAGACAGGAATAAAGACAAGTTGAGCTGGTAGTAAATTGCCGGCGGTAAATAGCAAGAGAAGAGATACATTCCACTTAAATGAGTAGCGGCTCACGACGAAAGCGATGAGTGAGCCAAAGAATAAAGTTAAGAAAACCGCAGGAATTGTAATTAACGCGGTATTAAAAAAGTATGTTGGAAGTTCCATGCGCGAGATAGCATCGGCATAGTTCGACAAATTTAATACTTTTGGAACTGAAAATAGACCGTTAGCTCGAACCTCTTTATACGGGCGAAGGGAGGACCAGACCGTCCAAGCGATGGGAAAAATCCATACAATGGCAAAAATACCGATAAATAGGGAAATAAAGCGATCTTTAACCTTCTGCTTATTACGATACTTCGTTGCCGCAGCTTGAAGCTCTACATCGATGCTCATTGGACATCACTCTTAAAAGTTGTGCGTAAGTAAGCAATTATCGGACCAATGGAAAGAACAAAGAGGATGACAGCGTAGGCGGCACCTTTCATCGATGCGCCTTCGCCAGCAATATTTTGAAAGACTAAAGTACCTAAAATTGGGAAGCCCGCGGATGAGCCATAAATAATATAAACAATATCGAAAGCTCGAAGCGATTCAATAATTGTGATGACAATGACAATGACGTTTACCGGTTTCATGGCCGGGAAAATAACCTTCTTAAACGTCTGCCACTCAGTTGCGCCATCTAATGAAGCCGCCTCACGCAGCGCCATATCGACGGATTTGAGCCCAGCTAAATATAAGAGCATGATGTAGCCAATATGACGCCATGATGCAATCGTCAAAATCACGTAAATATTAATGTCGTAGTTACCGAAAAATGAGATCGCATTATCAATATCGCGCCCAAAGAGACCATTTACGAAGCCATCTGGGCGAAGAAGGAAGTTCCAGATAATTCCAGTGACTGCTAAGGATAGAACAACAGGTAAGTAGTAAGCAGTTTCATAAAATTTGTGTCCACGAATCTGACGATCGATTTGATAGGCCAACAGGATTCCAATTGGAGTAGCAATACCTGCAAACCAAACTAACCAGATGATGTTGTTTTGAATCCCTTCCCAAAAAGCGGGAGTATCAAAGAAAATGTTTTTGTAATTGGCAAAGCCTGCCCATTTTATTCGAGATATTGAGATTCCCGACCAATATGTAAATGAGAGAACAATTGTCAGAAAGGCAGGTACCCAAACAAGTAATAAGTGAAAGAAAAGTGGAACCCCGACAAAAGCAGTAAGTGTCGTTCTATCGGCCCTAGAAAAAGCTCGACGGCGATGGGGTTTTTTACTATCCATCGCCGTCGAGTTCATCTTTTAGACCTATCTCTTAGTTCGTAATTTTTACGAATAGTAATTGAAATTACAAACTATGCAAGAGGTGGTAGTGCATCCCATTGTGCTTGAAGGGTGTCAACAATCTTGTTAACATCCTTTGGATTCTTAAACCATGACTGAATCGCAGGACCAACAACTGGACCAGCAAAGTCAGGGCGTGTATCGCGGTCAAGGAACTGAGTGATGTACTTAGCCTCATCCATAACTGCCAACTGCTCTTTCTGGAAGGCATCATACGTTGATGTGTCTTGACCCTTGTTGGCTGAGGTCATTGGAATCGATTTGCCATCGGCATCTTTGGCATCAAGCATTGCTTGAACGCCTTCCATGTCTCCAGCAAACTTCAAGAAGTCAGCTCCACCAGCATTATTTGCACCGTTTGCGGCCACGCAGAAACCATCGATAGGTGCATCGACTGTGTCGCGACCATGCTCTGGATTGATTTCTGGGAATGGGATAATTGAAAGATCGGCATAATCTGCTTCAGATTGCTCTTTGAAGTTTCCACCGAACCATGAGCCCATGAGCATCGATCCAGCTTTCTTCTGAAGAAGCAGCTGCATAGCGCCATCCCACTCGAGATCTAGAACGTTAGGATTCATGTAAGGGATCAACATCTCCCAGTACTTAAATACTTCTAGAACCTTTGCATCGGTCCACTTTTCGCGACCGGCCAAAAGATCTACGTGGAACTGGTATCCATTGATACGTGCATTAAGAATGTCGAATGTTCCCATTGCTTCCCAGCCGCCCTTATCGCCAGCTGCAAATCCAACAAGACCCTTCTTCTTCATGCCATCTAGCATCTTAAGGAATTCATCCCAGTTAGTCACTGTGTCGGCACTTAGACCAAGATCAGCAAACATTGACTTACGGAAGTGCATACCCCATGGGTACCAAGACTGTGGAACAAAATATTGCTTTCCATCTAGTCCAGTTGCTGCAGTTTTATAACTATCTGCATACTGAGAGCCGATCTCATTCCAAACATCGGTCAGATCAACAAGCAATCCCTGCTCTGCAAAGAATTGCATACGGTATCCGGCCATCCATTGGAAGGCATCGTCTGGTGTTCCCTGTAGATATTGTGAAAGATTGTTCTGGAAGGCATTTGACTCTGTTGCATTGTATGTAACTTCATTTCCAGTCTTTGCTGTGTAAGCAGCAACCAAGGCTTTTAGTTGCGAAGTTGGTCCAGCATCTACAGTGCGAGCACCGAATGCGAGAGCACCTGTTCCGTCGGATCCGCATCCGGCAAGGAGTGATCCTCCAGCTGCTAATCCAAGACCGCCGACTGCAGCACCTTTAAGTACTGAACGACGGGAAATGCCATTTTTTACTTCTGACATTGTTTTCCTATTCTCTAGAGAGGAGGTTGTGATAGGTCATCAGGCGAGTGAGGGGATGAGCCTGGTAACAGCGTAAATCTAAAGGTCTGACCACCTCTTTAGAAAGGGAAATATGGTAACGAATTGGTCTCTTTTACGCTTAATTCTTGCAGTAAGTCGGGGCTCTTGTCATCGGCCGTCGGCAGGTGCACCATTGGCAGGACATCCCCAACGAGGCGAGGAGATCACGATGAAGGTTTCTACTTTAATTACCGGTAAGCGTGTTGAAACTATATCTTCCAGCGCCACGCTTCATGACCTGGTTAATGCCCTCAATGTTCATCATGTGGGAGCGTTGGTCGTCTCCCCTGACGGGAAAAAAATCGATGGCATAGTTTCAGAGCGTGACGTTGTGCGTGCAATGCCTGGCAAACTTGATGAAATTACCCACATGCGGGTTCGGGATCTAATGACCGCTGAAGTCATTACATGTACTCCTGAAACAACCGTTGCCGATCTCATGACGGTAATGACCGAACGCCGAATCCGTCACGTTCCAGTGGTAGATGCATCTGGGAACCTAATTTCCATAGTTTCAATCGGTGATGTTGTAAAAGCCCACATTAATGAGTTGGATGCAGAGCGAAAAGCGCTCAGCGATTACGTTAACTCTTAATCTCCTGCTCGGTAATTTTTTTTCGGACTTCATCCATATCTAGTTCGGTGACTTTGCTAATAATCTCTTCGAGGGCTGAACCTGGAAGTGCGCCTGGCTGACTGAACAAGAGAATTCCATCGCGAAAAATCATTAGAGTTGGAATTGAAGTGATACCTGCAGCCGCAGCTAATGAGCGCTCTGCCTCAGTATCGACTTTGGCAAAAGTTAACTCTGGATATTTCTCAGAAGTTGCCTCATACACCGGTGCAAAAGAGCGGCACGGTCCACACCAGGCGGCCCAAAAGTCAACAAGCACCGTACCTTCTTTAGGTATTAACTCTTCAAACTGCGTCTCTGTTAAGTTCAATGTAGCCATTTTATTTTCCGCACCTTTTCTATTTTTCTGTGTTAGTAAAAGTTAATTGACAGGATGATTCATTGTTCAATCGCTTGCGCAAGGCATACAAAAGTAAAGCAACGCCAATCAAAGCTAAAAACGGTTGAACTGGAGCAAAATACTTAATTGCTCCAGAGTATCCAAGAGCAATGAGGGCTAACTTATTGCACACAGGACAACCGACGGCTAAGAAAGATAAGAATGCTCCTGCTCCGCCGATTTTTAGAGAACGTTCTTCGGCTAAATCAGCATCAATTTTCACATAAGTTGCAACAAGCAATCCCGTAAAGACTGCAGTGACAAAAATGACAGTTGTAGACCAATCAGTTGCGGCAATTTGGCGACCAAAGATAGGATTTTTCAAAACTGCGGTAGGAAGAGAGATGATTAACCCGGTTAAAAGAGCGGTAGAAACTGCGACCAGCCAACGTTTTGCCGGCCAAGCCACTAAGGCTGTAAAACAATTAGGCATCCTTGCCCCTCTTAAAGAAAAATCTCGCCGTCGAAGATTGATAAGCAGCGGCATGTGTGTGCTTAGTCGCTAAGAGAGAGTCTTCAAAGTGGGCTTTGCATACAAGCGTCGCAACTAAAGCAGCCCAAATAGCAATGGATACCCAGTTGATATTTGTAAGTACAAAACCTGCGCCGAGGAGAAGTACGCCTACATACATAGGATGGCGAATAAATCTATAGATGCCAGATGTGATCAAAGCCGCGCCCTCTTTAGGGATCGGCGATATTTGTAGTGAAGGGCGCAGTGCATACCAAGCGGCGAAAAGGATAGCTATAGCAACTACATCGATAACAAAAGCCAGACCCGGTGCCCAGGAGGGAGCCATGAGCAGCGGGGCCTTCGGCTTAAGAAATAGCAACCCCAACAGTGAAAACTGCGAGGTTACTAAAATTCGAGCTTTGAGAATTATTTGTTTCTCCCAAATATCTTGCTGAAGAAACCCGGCTCAACGGGATCATTTTGATGTCCTTGGCAACGCTGAGCCTTTGGAACACCCTTCATCACCATCTCAACGTGACTACCACAACCACTCCACGTTGGTTTTCCGCACTTACGGCAAGTTGTTCTGCTGCACATATTTCTATTTCCTTTTCTTAGTTCTTGGTTGCCATTGACATAGAAATCGCTGCTGGTGAGTTGCTCCACGTAAGGTATCCACCATCGAGATTTACTGCATTAAAGCCGAGTTCTTTAAGTAAAAGCGCGGCAGTGTGTCCACGTTGACCCACTTGGCAATGTACGAGAAGGTTCTTTGAGGTTATTTCCGTATAGCGCTCCCGAATTTCATCAACGGAGATATTTATAGCACCTGGGATGCTTCCACGGGCAAACTCTCCTGCGCTTCGAACATCGATTAATTCATAATCACGAGAGGTGAAATCCTCAATTTCATTCCACTGTGCAGTCTTAACTAATCCAGAGATTACATTTTCAGCTATATAGCCGAGCATGTTTACTGGATCTTTAGCTGAGCCAAAAGGTGGCGCATATGCAAGCTCTAAATCTGCAAGCTCTGGTGCCGTAATACCTCCGCGCATTGCAGTGGCGATCACATCAATTCGTTTGTCTACGCCTTCAATTCCAATTCCTTGGGCACCTAAAATTTCGCCTGTCTTTGGTTCAAAGATTAGTTTAAGCACCATCTGCTTAGCATCGGGATAATAACCCGCATGCGAGTTTGGATGCGTATGAATCGACTGGTGGGCACGGCCTGCAGCAATTAATCGTTTTTCATTCCAACCAGTAGTTGCAACCATTAAATCGAAGACTTTTACAATCGCTGTGCCCATAGTTTTTACAGGGCGAACTGTCCGCCCAGCAATGTGATCGGCAACTATTCGTCCATGTCGATTAGCAAGATTTGCTAAAGGAACCAACGTTGCACTGCCATCTAATGAATCGGTTTTTTCAGCGGCATCACCAACTGCATAAATATCGTGATTGCTTGTTCGATTAAATTCATCCACGTGAATTCCATTGCGTGAACCAATTGTTAAGCCTGCCGCCTTAGCTAAACCGATTTCAGGGCGAACACCTATTGCAAGAATTACTAACTCCGCTGAAAGATTGTCGCCATTTGATAAATCGACGCTCTCCGATCCAATATTTACCACGCTTGCACCTAAGTGAAGTGCCACTCCTTGAGCCACCATTTCTTTGGCAACCAGAGTTGCAAGCTCTGGATCCAAAGGCATCAAAACTTGATCAGTCGCCTCGACAAGTGAGGTTGGGATTCCGCGATGGACAAGATTTTCGGCAATCTCTACGCCTATAAAACCTCCACCTATTACAACCGCGCTTTTGGGCTTTGAGCGCACGCGATCTGCAATCCTTTCAACATCTTCCACTGTGCGAAGCGTCAACCCACGTTCAACTCCTGGAATCGGCGGAATAACTGGAGATGCACCTGGTGAAAGAATTAACTTGTCATAATCGATTTCACGCGATTCATGGTTATCAAGATTCTTTATAGCCACAGTCTTCTTGCTTGGATTGATAGCTAAAACTTCGGTATTTACGCGAACATCGAGGCGGAAACGTGCATGCAAACTTGCCGGTGTTTGTAGGAGTAATGCACTCTCTTCTTCAATTATGCCGCCCACGTAATAAGGTAAACCACAGTTGGCATATGACACATAGCCAGATTTCTCAAGAACTATAATTTCGGCATTCGCATCTAGTCGTCGTAGACGCGTTGCTGCCGACATACCTCCTGCCACGCCACCGATAATTACAATGCGCACTATGACGTTACCACTGGAAAGTTATTTGCCTGCCAGTCTGCAATTCCATTGGTTAAGTTGAAAAGACTATTAAATCCATTTTGCTGCATTGCTTCAATAGCGATTCCTGATCGACGGCCGCTCTGACAGTAGACTGCATATGTTGCAGATTTATCTAATTTTGCAATCTCGCTTTCAAACTGAGGACTCTCAACATTAATATTAATTGCACCTTGGATATGGCCTACCATGAACTCACCAGGCGTGCGAACATCTAAAGTTACCACCCCAGATTCAGCGGTTTTTTGGGAGAATGCAGTTGCATCCAAGTTGGTAGCTGATGACGGTGACGAGCAACTAGATAAAAACAACGCAGCAATTACTAAAGAAATGATTAAGATTATTTTCTTCATTATGTTCCCCTTAAGCTAGAGATAAAAATAGTTTTTGCAGTTGTGTAGTCACTGCATCCGAATTTGACTTTCCTTCAACTATGCACTCTTTTAAACTCGCAGAAATTAGAGTAAAGGCGGCTGTATTCACGGCTTTTGAAACCGCTGACATTTGAGTAACAATCTCATCGCAGTTTCTACCCTCTTCGAGCATGCGCGCAACTGCGCCTAGTTGGCCCTGAGCGCGCTTAATCCGTTTTGCAATGGCATCGATTTGCTCGGCATCAGAAAGTACATGGGCAATCTTTTTAGCTGCCATTAGCAGGTGCAACGATCCTGCTCGGGTACTCCAGCAAGTGCCTGCTCGACGTGATTTCCACAGCCCGACCAGCTCGCTTTTTTACAGACATGACATGTGACGCGTGAACACATTTTTGGCTCCCTCATTGGTTAGAAGGAAAGTTAGCATACCCCCGGGGGTATCGTCAAATCCCGGTAATGCGGACTGCAGCTAATGCGACACCACCGACAATTATCCAAGCAATCAGCCCCATAAGCATTGGTCGTGGACCTATCGCACGGATAGCTTTCCATCGCACACTAGAACCGAGAGCTACTAATCCAGCTCCCAATAGAACTTTGCTAGCTAAAACAATGTAATCATGCAAAGCAATAGGAATATCCACGGTGTTCTGAACTGTTGCTACAGCGATGAAACCTAGAACAAAAAAAGGTATCAACGGTACTTTTGCTGAAGTTTGCGCGCTCTCTCCCTGAGCTTTTAAATATCGTCTATGGCGAAGCGAGAGAATCAAAACTATAGGTGCTAACAAACAGACGCGGGCTAATTTGATAACAATTGCTGACTTCACCGCATCGTCACTCCAGACTGAGGCCGTTGCAATTACCTGACCCACATCGTGAACGGCAGCTCCGGCCCAAGCTCCGAAAGTCTGATCACTTAATCCCATTAAGTGACCAAGAAATGGAAGCACGAATATTGAAAGGGTTCCACACAAAGAGATCAATGCAATTGCATATGAGGTCTCTTCTTGAGTTGCACGTGTTTGTGGTCGTATTGCGGCAACTGCAGTTGCGCCACAAACTCCGAAGCCAACACCGATGAGCAGACCTAACTCTCCTGTCATATTGAATAATCTAGATAGTGCAAGGATTCCAAATATCGTAAAACTCACAACGAGAATGACAGTGATGACACCTTTAATGCCGATTGCTTGGAGTGAAACGACGCTAACTTGTGCACCTAAAAGTGCAACACCGATGCGCATCAATCTTTTACTAGCTAACGATGTGCCTTCATTTGCAAATGCTGGCCAGGAACCAAGATTGGCAATCAAAAACCCGAAGGCGACGCAGAGAGCCAGCGGGCTAATCGCAGGTTGAAAATTATGTATTTGAAAGGCGACGGTAACAATTGCGGCAATGAAACCTATGCCTGGGAGAGTTTTGACCATCTAAATCTCTAGCTTGGCTGACCAGAGTGCTAATTGATCATTTACAAGATCAGTAATTGTGATTTCATCACTGTTGTTCAATTCTTCGGGATTTATACGGGTAGAACCGGGAAGGCGACCGCCAGCGATTTTCACCTCTTCTGCAAACTCTAGAGTGCGTGAATTTTTTCCATCTACAGATAGTTTTGCTGCATCGATTGCAATGACAAAATGTGAAATCTCTTGTGGTATCGCATCTTGATCGGATGCGAACATATCTGGAATATTTTTAGCTAATGTCGGACCAATGAGCATTCCAGTTAATGACTCAACTAGAACGGCAATTGCATACCCCTTTGCTCCCCCAAGTGGGGCAAGCATTCCAGCCAATGCCTCTTTAGCATCGGTCGTTGGTGCACCATCTTTAGTAAAAGCCCAACCAGGTTCGAGCTCGTCGCCGGCCTGTGCCTTTGCTTGAATCTTGCCTCGCGCAACGGCGCTTGTCGCAAGATCGATAACCGTTGGCGGATTCGTTGGAATCCCTGCAGCCATCGGAGATGTCGAAAGCAGCGCTTTTTTGCCGCCCCATGGAGGCATCACTGCTGGTCCAGTACTAAATGCAATACCAACTAATCCCCGATTAATCATTGGCCATACGTAAATTCCTAATGCTCCACAATGGTTCGAGCGACCAACTCCAACCGCTGCAATCCCATTTATTTTTGCGCGCTCTGATGCAACTTCAGCAGCTTTTTGTAATTGCCAATGACCAAGTCCACCGTCACCATCAAATATGACAAGGCTGGGAAGATCTGTCACTCTTTTCAACTCTGCTTTTGGATTAATCCCACCGGCCTGCAGGCGAGCCAAATAGAAAGGTAAGCGCATTAAACCGTGACTTCCGATACCCCACCGATCACTAGCGACAATTAATCGGGCCGTTGTTTTAGCCTCAGAAGTAGGTACACCGACCGCCTCTAATAAAGCTTGCGCCTGTGCAATTGCTGCACCTACTTGTAATTTCGCCACTAGTTACTGCTTACTTTTAATGCACCAACGGCATGTGTTGCTGGTTTTGAGTTAAGAACTAACTCAATATTTGAGGTCAAAATCTGATTAATGCGCAATTGGCTCTCTGAAGTAATCCCGGCAACATGTGGAGTCAGAATTAAGTTAAGAATGCTCTCCATTTCACCTGTAACTGGTGGCTCTTGTGCGCGAACATCAAGTGCCGCGCCAGCAATCCTCCCATTTTTTAGAGCTGCAATAAGATCTTCCTCATTAATTACTTCTCCACGTCCGACGTTAATAATGATTGCATCTATTTTCATCAAGTCGAGAGTTTCGGAATTGATTGCACCATTTGTCTGCGGTGTCGAAGGCATATGAATACTTACGATATCGCTGCGCTTTAGTACCTCTTCGAAGGTGGTCAACGTAATCGAATCTAGATCTTTAGCGAAGGGGTCGTATCCAATAATTTCGCAGCCAAAACCTTGAAGAAGTTTTGCCGTTGCTAATCCCGTTGCACCACATCCAAGCAACCCCCATGTGAGTCCGGATAATTCGCGACCTGGAGAGCGAATCCAACCACCATTGCGCGTGGCAACATCATGGTTCGGGATATTGCGAAGTAGCGCTAAAGCTAATCCAAGAGTTAATTCACCGACACTTACTGCATTTGCACCGAGTCCGGCGACGACAACGACTCCCGCTGCATCGGCGGCTTTAATATCTATATTGTCTAGACCCACCCCGGCACGAGCGATTACCTTCAGTTTTGGCGCTGCGGCAATAATATTCGCAGTTACTTTCGTGCGGTTGCGAACTACAAGTGCAGTTGCATCTTTAATTGAATCTAAAAGTTCCTCTGGATTTTTCCACAAATCATCACCGCGATGAATAGGAAAACTCCCCTCCAGGTCTTGGAAGGGAGCTCCCCATACATCTTCAGAGATGAGAATCATTATGCCGAAATATATAGTTTCGTGAAAGTGAACTCACGATGTCCCATAACTTCTGCGGTACATAAGCGACCATTTACAGTCTTATTAATAACATCCATCATCATGTCACCGGCTTTTACTAAATCGTACTCATAACGAAGGAGGCCAGAAACATCTAGATCTATATGCTCTTTCATGGAATTTGCAGTCTTAGTATTTGCCGTTAACTTCAAGACAGGGATGATTGGATTTCCAATTACATTTCCCTGGCCTGTTGGGAACAAGTGGATAACAGCGCCTGCAGCAGCCATGAGAGTTATGCACTCTGCGGCAGCTGAAGATGAATCCATAAAATACAGACCTTTCTTCTTCGGATCTGGTTCTTCAGCCGGTCTTAGAACACCGACGACCGGAACTGATCCAGTTTTTGCAATATTGCCAAGTGCTTTCTCTTCGATAGTTGTTAATCCGCCAGCAATATTTCCTTGAGTAGGTTGTGAGCCGAGAAGGTTTGCACCTGTTGATTCAATAACTTTGATGTAGTTGTCATACGTGAGTTGGAATAAATCGCGGCATGCATCATCTATACATCGATCGGCAATTAAGTTTTCGCCACCGGTAAGTTCAGATGTTTCACCGAAGAATACTGTTCCTCCTGCGGCAACCCATCGATCAACAGCCTGTGAAGTTGTTGGACACGATCCGAGGCCAGATGTTGTATCTGATTCGCCGCACTTGATTGACATAATCATGTCGCCCATTTCAGCGGCCTCTCGCTCTAACGCCGAGGCATCCTGCAAGAACATCGCCGCTGCGCGACTGGCTTCAGCTATTACATGTAGATCGCCCTTACCTTCTATTGAAAAAGCCGCAACCGGTTTCCCAGTAACTGCGATTCCATCGGCAACTTTCTGTGTCCACTTTGGTTCGATACCAATAACAACAACAGCTGCAACATTTGCATTCTTTCCAGTTCCAATGAGTGTCTGGAAAGTTAGAGCTAAATCATCGCCAAACTGTAAACGGCCAAAAGCATGTGGCAGTGCAAGAGTGCCTGGAATGACTTTGGCAACGGCCTCTGCCGCGGCATTTGAGAGGTCATCGAGCGGCAAAATAATGACGTGATTGCGAATACCCATCGCGCCGTTTTCACGGCGATATCCCATTAAGCGCGGCTTGCTTCCCATCGATAACTCCTCATGTTGTGTGTGTGAATGTAATCGCCTTTTTTGATTGCAGCGGATGCAAGTCCTACTTTGGTGCCGTATTTGATGATCGCATCACCTTCGGCCAAATCTGTTAGTGCAAATTTATGTCCAAGAGGGATAGCGTGATTTAAGACCGCCTCACTCTCGGTTCCCTCCTTTACTGACCTGCCATGAAGTGTTCCTGGTTGCAGGTCCGTCATCGCGACGGCAACGTTGTCGCCGTCATGGTGAAGGAGGAACTGCGGTGGAGTAATTGCCATAACTACACGTGCCTTTCTCGCCTAAGTTGGGTAGTGGTCTGACCTCTTGACAGATTCTAGGTTAGACGAGCGCGTTTCGTCTACCCCTATGCCGAAAATTCGGCCAGTGGTCTAACCTGTAACCATGAAAACTGAACTTCGGTACGGCGTTATTGGCGTAGGCAGCATGGGGCGTGAGCACATTGAAAACATCAAACTCATGGATGGGGCGACAATTACCGCTATCAGCGACCCTCACATTCCATCTCAGGAAGCGGCCCTTTCCATGGCCTCTGGCGCAAAGGTATTTAGCGATCACCGTGGGCTTCTAGATTCAGGGTTAGTCGATGCGGTTGTAATTGCGACTCCAAATGACACTCATGCAAGTATTTTGAAGGAAGTTCTTTCCACTGATTTAGCAGTCTTTGTCGAAAAACCACTCGCAACAACTATCGAAGATTTGAAATCAATACTTAGCTGGGATGAAAACCGTAACGCCATGACGTGGATGGGGCTTGAATACCGATTTATGCCACCTGTTGCTGAGGCTATTGCCCGAGCAAAAGAAGGCGATGCTGGAAAAATACATATGGTGTCAATTCGCGAACACCGCGAACCTTTTTACCCAAAAGTTGATAACTGGAATCGCTTTGCAGATCGCACAGGCGGAACATTGGTTGAAAAGTGCTGCCACTATTTCAACTTGATGGACATCGTCATTGGCGAACAACCAATCCGTGTCTTTGCATCAGGTGGACAAAGTGTTAACCACCTAGATGAAAAGTATGATGGCAAACAAGCGAACATGTTAGATAACGCCTATGTTGTTTTGGAGTATGCAAATGGTGCTCGCGGAATGTTAGATCTATGCATGTTTGGTGAGGGATCTTTTGATAAAGAGATTCTGACTATTGTCGGAGATGAAGGAAAGATTGAATCTTTCTTGCCTTCACAAGTTGTGCGTGCTTCTCGTCGTGAATCAATAGGCAAGCTTTCTGGTTGGTCACGTGGTGCAAGCCGATCACGTGGAAATGAACAGAAGATAGTTCACAACTACGATGTTAAATACATGGGTCACCACTATGGTGCTTCATATATCGAACATACTAAGTTTCGCGACGCGATCTTGAATTCAACTGGTCCAGAAGTTACTTTAAAAGATGGGGTGACCAGCGTAGTTACAGGTCTTGCTGCTCACAAAAGTATTAATGAAGGCCGAGTAGTTGAAATCAAAGAACTCTGGAACTAATTACCAATTGCTCCAAGGTTTTGCATGGGTGTCAACAATTTCAGCGAGCCGTTGTAAACGGGGAATAGAGGTTTCACGTAACGACTTAGGGATATCTGCCGCCCCCACAATGTCGGCCCAAACTGCACGACCGGCAAGGAATCCGCTTGCTCCACCCATTGCACATGCCTTAACAGCATCATTGAAAAATGGCTGCTTTACGCCATTTGAGAGTACGACCCACGGCGAACCGATGGCTTCTGAAATTCTTTCGGCATTCTTTGTTATTAGGTTTAGATTACCTTCACCGTGGAATGGAACCTCCGCCTTATAAAGATCTGGCTTCCATGTTGCAGCTTCACGTGCAGCAATTATCAATTCCTCCTCACGATTGAAACTCCTTGATGAATCTATTGGTGGCTTTACAATGATTTCTATAATTGATGGCAACTCTGAAACTTCACATAAGTTATTAAATTCCTCCACTAATTTCGCTCGAATCTCTGGCGACTCATCGTTGCGCCACAAAACTAGGAACTTAAGTCCCACACTCCCAATATCTCGCATTCGAAGAGGGTCTACATCTGGATCAATTGCAGTTTCTGTAGCTGCTCCCCCTGGAGGTCCTACCAATAAATCCGCTGCTGCAATCAATCCGCAAGTATCAGCGAGCGCTTTCTGGCCGATAATTGCATCAATGCCAAACTCTTGATCGACAAGAAGCGCCGATGCAAATGGTGAAAGTTCTCGCGCAACATCAACTTTGAACTGAGTTAGCTGTGCATCTGTAACTGGAGCAGATTGATGAGCCGCAAACATTCCACGCAAAGCCTCCCGTTGATCTACGGCAACCATCGCGAGCGCACCCGATGGTCTAGCTAAATGGGTAAGTGGTGCTCTCATATTTGCGCCTCCAGGTATTCATTGAGTTCGATTGTTGTTGGAATCATTGATTGACCATCTAGACCTCGGCAAGAAAGTGCGGCGACAGCATTTGCTCTACGCATCGCCTCTTGTAAAGGGTGACCATGAATCAGCTGTGCAACTAAAGCGCCATGAAATACATCGCCTGCACCTAATGTGCTTTTGACATCGACTTTAAATCCTGGTGTTGAAATTAGCCCAGTTTCTGACGAAAATGCAGTACTACCTTCCGAACCTCGAGTCGCAACAACGATATTCCCAGCATTTGTGGCGTCATCTTCCAAAGCCGTAGCAAAATCTAGATGTGGATATCGAGCTGCAATTTGACGATCTGTCGGTACGAAGAGGTCGACCATTGATGAGTCAAACTCTTCTGCTCCGTAGCCAGCATCAAATGAAATTAGTGGTCCCATGCCCCTTGTAAGACCGGCACCGAATAATTGCCCCACACCCACATGATCCACATGCACCCAACGTGCTTGCCTAATTAAATTCTTCGCTTCCAGGTTTAACTCTTGCTGGTTCATTGGTTGGCGAGTACTTATTGCACGAGTGTTGTGCTCACGTGATGCAATGATGACACTACCTGCAGTTGCATTTTCACCAAATGAAATTCCCGTTGTGTCTATATTCTCACGAGAAAAAATGTTCATAACTTCGAGGCCATCAGCATCAGCACCAATAGTTCCAGCAATTGCGGTGCGAATACCTTGGCGACTAAGTGCTACCGCCGCTACCGCAGCTGGTCCCCCACCGGCACGTACAATTTCTTTAGCTAAAACTCGCTCATCTTCAGCGGGGTAGGCATCAACAAGTGCGATTGTGTCGATGGTTATTACCCCGACGCAAACAACTTCAATTTGGCTCAATGTTGATTCTTTTCGTGAGCATTCGCCAAAGCTACGGCTCGAGCACCAGTTATGTGTTGCAATGTTAGTTTTAATGCAAGGTCGCCATCTCCAGATTCAATTGCCGCCAAAATTGCACTATGCTCATTTCGAGAAATTTTCATGCGTCCCGGCAATCGGAGAGTTGTTTCCATAGACATTTTCATCACGTCCTGTAACACATTTAAAGTTTGGTTTATAAATCTATTTCCTGCAATTTCAACAATTGTTAAGTGAAATTTGGCATCTAAGGTCTGTAGTTGCTCGTAATCAATTGGTTCGGATGCTGTAACAGTGTCAATTTGATTTAAGGTTGCACGAAGTAGCCTGATGTTCTCCTTTGTTGCTTTCTCGGCGGCCCATTTTGAAGCTGGGACTTCCAAAACTTCTCGAGCATTAAATAATTCATTCAGACCATGCGTTTTTGACATAACCGAGGCCCGAAGCTCTTGTGCAATTACCGGTTCTTGTACAAACGTCCCCTGGCCATGCTTAATCTGTACTCGTCCTTGTGCCTGCAAAATGTGTAACGCTTCACGTAAACTTGGGCGGCTTACTTCTAGCATCTCCGCAAGTTGGCGTTCTGGTGGCAACTTGTGACCTGGTTCTAATTTTTGAATTTCAATTATATCTAGAAGCTGCTGTGCAATCTTTGCAGCTCGTTGAGGAAGAAGTTCTGTTGCTCGCTTGTTCACCAATTATCCCTTCACGGCACCCGCTGTGAGACCCGCAACGAATGACTTCTGCATCGCCAAATACATCACAACCATCGGGATCGACGCAACCATGACAGCCGTGAAGATCATGCTAAAGCTTGTAGCATACTCTCCTCGGTAATCCAGCATTGCGAGAGGCAAAGTCTTCTTTGCACTTTCAGTAATTAGAAGTAATGGGAATAGAAGATCATTCCAACAAATAACAAAGAGGAAAATAGAAGTTGCTCCTAAAGCCGGTCTTGAAAGAGGTACCGCTATAGATCTAAAAACCCTAAAGTGTGATGCTCCGTCAATAGATGCAACTTCATACATTTCATTAGGAAGTTCACGGAAAAATGAAGTCAGGATAAAAACAGAAATAGGCAAGGTCGCCACAATATTTACTGCGATTAATCCATGATATGTGTTTGTAAGACCTAAGTCGCTGAAAAGTAAATAGATTGGAATTATATTTACTTGGCCTGGAATTGCTAATCCGAGTGAAAATAGAACAAAAAGCACTTTCCCCGTAACATTCATCAATCTAGCGATCGCAAATGAAACCATACTCGCCAATAGTAAAGTAATTACGACTGAGAAAAACGTAACAATTATGCTATTTTTGAAATTGATCAGGATGTCACCGTCATCCAAAAGACGTTGGTAATTATTTAGAGTCCACTTTACCGGTAATGCCATAGGAGAGTCATAAATCTCTAAATCACTCTTAAAGGAGCCCAAGAAGACCATAGTGCTGGGAATCAATATCAAGAGAGAGAAAAATGAGAGGGCAATCCAACGCGTTATTTTATACATCATTTCCCCTCCCTAATACCTAGTCCGTAAAATACGACGTTGCAGACCAGTGATGAGGAAGATCATGATGATCATTATTATTGACTGAGACGCCGCATATCCAAATCTAAATTCATTAAAAGCTGTCTGAAAAATCATCGTTGTGAGAATTGATGTTGAATTATTTGGACCACCTTGAGTCGTTGCATAAACGAGATCAAAGGCTCTAAAAGATTGAATTGTCGTATAGGCAACTACCACGGCGCTTGTGGGAAGTGCCATCGGCCAAGTAACTGATTTGAATTGTTGCCATCGACTTGCACCATCAACGTTTGCTGCCTCATAGAGCTCAGCGGGGATCTGCTGGAGCCCTGCAATATAGATCACCATCATTTGGCCAGTGTGAAACCAAACTTGAACAAAGATAATCGCATATAAAGCGGATGTTTCGCTACCTAACCAATTCAGCGCAAAGGAATCGAGCCCAAGACGTACCAGAGTTGAGTTGATTGCGCCGTAGTTAGGGTCATAAAGGAAGAGCCAAATCATGGCCACAGAGACTGAGGAGAGAATTGTGGGGAAAAAGAATAGCGTTCTAAAAAATAAGCTAGCTCGAGTATTTTTAACTAAATAAGTTGCAAAGAGAAGGGCTAGTAAAGTCTGAAAAATGACAACCCAAAACATGAACTCAATGTTGTTACCTAAAACTTTAGTTGCCAAATCATCATCCGTCGCGAGTTTTTTAAAGTTCGCTAGACCGACAAATTCTCCCTCATCTATTCCATCCCACTTCATGAGCGCATATCTGAAGTTGCTCAAAACTGGAAATAAAAATAGAAACGCATAAAGAGCAAGTGCAGGTGCTGACATCCAATATAGAGCAGTTTTTGATCCTTGGACCGCACGACGATTTTTGGAGGAACGACGAGTAGCCCCACTCATTTTATTGAGGGGGCTACTCAGCGTCTTCATAGTTGAGATTGGGTTAGCCTAGCTTTTGCTTAATCTGTTTCGAGTAATCTTCTAAAGTAGCATCGATTGGTTTACCACCCACAATAGCAATGAGGGCATCCTCCATTAGATCGCGCACTCCCTGATTTAGCCAGTTGAAGCGTGGTGCCAAAAGCGTCTTCTTCGACTGCCATATAGAAGTATTAATCAAATCTTGATTCGTATATGTAACATTTAAAACATTTACATGCTGTGAGGTTCCATTTGCATAAATAGATGCTATTTCACCAGTCATTAAGAATGAAATAAATGCCCTTGCTATCTTTTGATCTCTTGCATTTGAGTTCTTATTGACACTCAAAATGAATGTGTTGTTTTGGATTCCAACGTACTGAGGCTTCTCATCCGTTGTTATGAGTGAAAAAAGCTGCATCTTGCCAGCCATTGAAGGGTTAAGGACTTTAATTGATCCCATCGAAAAAGATCCTGTTGGAAGAACTGGAGATTTTCCAGTTGCAAAGAGGTTTAATGCAGCGGCATCTGTTACTCCAGTTGCATTGTCAGGGAAGCAATTGGCATCAGCCATCTTCTTATAGCGATTAGCCATGTCTTTAAACCAAGCAGTTTGTAAATCTGCTTTACCAGTATCGATATCTTCAATGCGCTGCAAAAGCGTTGCATAATCTGGCGCTGAGTTCATCAACATTGAGTTGAGCATCTGTCCAGCATTTGGACGGAATCCACCTGACCACGCTAAAGGTGTATACCCTGCAGTTTTGGCGGCCTTACACCAAGCAAGAAGTCCTGTGAAGTTAGTTGGGGGTGTCCATTTTTCCTTAGCAAAAATCTCTGTGTTGTAGACAGGATTATTAAAGAGGTAATGCAATGGAATGCCTAGTTGCTTACCCTCATACTGACCTGCAGTCAGACCAGTAGCAATTACATTTTGTCTAGTAAAGCGTTCATTTTTCAAATCCGTCATCAAGTCGCCTTTAGCGAACTGTGCGAATTGGGAGCCGCGGAAAGTTGCGAAGACGGCAGCCTTTGGATTTGAACGAATCCTCGAAAATGCAAGGTTCGTGTAGTCGCCGGATGGCATAGTGACCTGCTTGACTTTTGCGCCAGGATTTCTTGCCTCAAAGAGAGCAATTATCTCGTCAAAGATTTTGCCATCTTCAGCACCGCGCCAGTGGTGGAACTCAATTGTTCCCGGTAGAGCTCTAAGAGCTGCAACAGGGGCACCATTGCCACTGGCGAGTCGGACTCGCTGCCAAGTTAACTTGCCCGCTGCATTTTCTTTACAAACAAGAGAAGTAGAACTGGTTCCAGTGCTGATTCCTTCCGTCGAACATTTTTTTCCGAATACTTCTCCAGCTGAAAACGCGGATGGAACTGTGGTAGCGACAAGTGCAAATGCAACTGCAGCTACTGCTCCAAGGCGACTCATGCTGAAGGTTTTAGTTCCTTTAGTTTTCATTGTTGTCCTTGCTTTCGAGGGTTTGTGGGTTGATTTACCATTCTGTGAGGGGGATCCCTAACTTCTTTGCCATCTGCCGAATACCCGGACGCACATCGATCCACGAGATTACCAAGTGATGTGGGTATCCACCAGTGACTATTCCATTTACTAAAGCTGCGGCGTCGGGTTGAGTGACGACCGTGGCTGTATTGCCTTGGAAGTGATTGGGAGCAGGGATTGATTCCCCTCGGCTCACAACCATTCGTAAACCCGTGCGGTTGCTCGGATCTACATCCCGATCAATTCGAAACAGTGTTACTGGTCCGGTCTTGAGCGGAAAGTTACCTGCAACGCCTAGTTTGCGGTTGCAGTGGGTTGTTTGTGTTGCATTCATTGGGTCAGCTGCGAGTTTTGTGGCTGCGGATCCACAGTGCCACAAACGTACTAAATTTTGAGAGGCATCAAGGTCCACTATGTCAACTAAATAATTTTCATCCGAACCCAGAGATTCGCAGACCATCATCGTGACGGCTCCAAGCACATCGCGTTCGCACGTTGTAACAGTGCCGCGATCAGATAATCGACCGAGGGATGAGCAAATGCAAGCACCTAAATCTGTAGGAAACTCTGGCCAGCATCTAATTGCAATTGCATCTAATGACTCTGCAACTCGCCAGTTATCTAACGCAACTTCGACTCCATAAACTTTCTTTGCCTCTATCACATTGACAGATGAAAGTGATGGTTGTGCGGAGACTGCATTTGCGTATGCAAGTTCGCGTGCATCTTCACTTACCTCAGAAATTCTTCCAAAAGCATCATCAATTGTTATCTGTCGAACATCAAGACCGAAGAGTTTCTGCAGTTGTGGACCATCAAAAACGCATGGCGTGAAGCCATTGGGAGCCTCACCTACCGCTCCAATCTTTTTTCCTTTAAGCCATGCAAATGCAGCATCAACTACGGCATCTGTTGCAAATTCTCCAGAGACAATCTTTGGAGCATCTGCAGTTGGTAGCTCTCCTGCGAGCGCTGCTTTGATCGCGCTGCGCACGTCAGGCTCATCTGCATTTCCATGAATATGTCGCATCGATTGACCAACATTCATCAAAGCGTGTGCGGCAAGATTGACTCCGCACATTGAATTGAGTTTCAGCCGCTCTCCCACGGCTCCAGGCTCTCGCATTGACCAGCCAAGAATCGGGCCTTTAACTTTTCCGAGAAGTTCAACGGCTGGTGATGCATCTGAAAATGAGGCCATAAATAGAATATGTAGATCGGCTGGAGGAAGTGTGACTGCAGCAACATCCTCAGGGGTCATTACGAGCTCTGCTGGTCCGACCACTTGCGCACCGAGTTCGAGAAGTAATGACCTCGCGCTATCGAAATTAGCCTGTGCGCACGTGAGATCAAAGGTAGGTCGCGCTAATGCAACGAGAGCAACGGTGCTCATTTAACCTCCAGTGGTAAGACCTCTTGGAGGAGGGTGCCACCTTTAGCCTATCCAAGTCAATTGTATTTGGGTACCTTTATCAAACTGTTACTTAAGCCCGGGGCTAGCCACGCTCCTGCTCGTTAATGGCCATGAAAGGTGAAATGTGTGAAGGCACGGTTAGTAGTTGTTCCTGAACCACAGGATGTTTATGCCAGTTTTGCCCGAGAAATAGCCGATGAAATCAAACAAGCACATCGAGATGGGCGGGAGCTAAAGCTGATATTCCCAGTTGGGCCAGTTGCTCACTACCCACTCTTAGCAGCAATATGCAACAGCGAAAGGATTTCGTTTCAAGGAGTTTTTATCTCCCTCATGGATGAGTACTTGGACTGGCAAGGTCGACCACTTCCGACAAGCCACTCGTTAAGTTTTAAAGGCTCGTTTGAAGTATTTCTAAACTCGTTAGATATTGAATTACGGCCTAGTGAGGCACAATGGGTGGTTCCCGACCCATTCGATATCGATCGGACGGAACGTTTTTTTAATAATTTAGGTGGAGTTGATGTCTGTTATGGAGGAGTCGGCGTAAATGGACACATTGCATTTAATGAACCCCCCGTTTCAAAATATGGCGCGATTTCTATTGAAGAGTTTGCTAACTCCAAAACAAGAGTTGTATCACTTACTCCAGAAACTTTTGTGATAAATGCTCTGCGATCTGCCGGAGGAAATTTCTCAGATTTTCCTACATTAGCAGTAACGATTGGGATGGATTTAATTCTCTCTTCAAAAAAAGTTCGCTTATATTGCGATGGTGGTATTCGCCAAAATGAAGCAATTTATCAATTTGTTAAAGGGCCTTTGAGTGTGAGTTATCCGATCACTTTACTTCAATCGCATCCAGATACCATTGTGCTTGCTGATGAATTAAGTGCAGCTAAGGCTCTGAATGTTAACTAAATATTGGTTTCCAACGGCAGTCATAGGAGAAAATCTCGAAAAGAGCGTTCGTGTTGTTGTGGATGAGGGCAAGATAACTGAGATTCAATGCGCTGTGGAGCCAAGTACTCGTGATCTGGTCATTGATGGTGTTGCGCTTCCTGGGTTTATAGATACTCACTGCCATGGAGGTAATGGGTTCTTCTTCTCTGATACCGACGTTATAAACCTTGAATCTATTGCCGAGTTTCACTTGCAAAAAGGCACTACTACACTCTTTGCCTCCCTCGTCACACAGGAACCGTCGATTCTCTTAGAGCAAGTTGGTCGGCTTGGTTCAATCATTCCTTTTTTGACGGTAGCAGGCATACATTTGGAAGGCCCTTGGCTATCTGAAAAATTTTGTGGTGCACACGATATATCGGCTTTGCGGAAACCAGATAAAAGTGAGATTGAAGAACTAATTTTTAATTCAAATAACACAATTATTTCTGTGACCATTGCGCCTGAGATTGAAGGGGCTCTCGATGCAATAAAATTGCTAAAATCCCTTGGGGTTGTCGTTGCATTGGGTCATACTGATGCAGATGCAAAAATAACACGTGAAGCCATTGATTGTGGTGCTTCAATTATCACTCACTTTTATAGTGCAATGCGCCCATTAAGCCACCGTGTTTCAAGTCTGGCTCTAGAAGCTCTATATGACAAAGATGTTTTCCTTGAATTTATCTTAGATGGGACGCATATTATTCCAGAGGCAATCCAACTCCTATTAGATACTGCTCGGAAAAAATTAATCGCTGTCACTGATGCAATTTCAGCTGCTGGGTCTGTCGACGGGGAAATTCAACTTGGAAATATCGCGGTGATTGTAAAAAATGGAGTAGCTAAAATTAAGAACAGTGAACTCTTAGCCGGAAGTACATTGACTATGGATAGGGCATTTAAGTTTCTCATGCAAAACTTTGACGTTAGTTACGTGGAAGCTGCTAAGTTCTTCGCAGGCAATGCGGCAGTGAAATATCATTTGCCAGAAGTCGGAGTTTTAGCAACTGGAAAACTTGCTAATATTGTTGTAGTTAATTTTAATCATGAGATTGAAGCAGTTTTAATTAAAGGCGTTCAAGTTAAATAAAAGACAGGCTATTTACGAAGCAGGTTCGGACGATTTCTACCCTGGACCATTCGCATGGGCCAATTGGGATCGATTGAGAGGATTTTGACTCCAGATGTTGTTGTTAGAAGCGTATCTTCTACTTTCCACCCCTGACCCGTTGGATTCCAGGCAATTGGTTGGTGTTCGGCGATCAATCGAGTTGTCGTTGTGGTGGCCGGCCAATCTCTGGGTAGATATCCCGTAGGTCCTCCTTGATGGTGGTGAGTCCACTCATCGGCATCAAATCCATTGGCAGGATAGGCGGTAACGGCTGCCTTTACTGGCTCGCTAAATGCACTCCCAACGTTTGTTGCATCAAAAAGCGCGGCTTCAACCTGTAAAAGTGAGAAATATGAGTTGATTTCAGGTTCAGATAATTCACCAAAAGTGACTATCCGAGTAAGCGATGCAATTAACCCTTTTCGTTTGGCACAAATTGATGCCACCACACGCGAGCCGACTAATTCACTAGTCGGGAGTGGGTGTCTAAATCTCTTCACTCGTGACTCACCTGCGACACCTAGAAAAGCAATCTCTAAATCAGACTCCCATAATGATTTAGAAATCAATCCTGCTACATCAATTTCGCGATCTGAACTTTTAACTTCCTTCATTGCAGCTCCCAATGCCGAAGCTGCATCAACGCAGATCTCTTTAAAACGTGCAACATCAGATTCAATCAGCGAGGAACGTATTACTTCAACTTCCAAACTCAAATCAATACGTCCGGCACCTGCTTGATCAGAACCAACCATGTCGCCTCTTGGTAGAAGAGAGTCTCGACCTTCCCACCAGTTAATAATCTTTACTTCCAGCCCAGCCGGAAACTCTTCTGCCACTAAACGCGGCGCTTCGATTGAATTAGTGACCGCTATAACTGAATCCAAAGTCACAATGAGATCAAAACATGCTGCATCAATTGTGGATGGGACATGAGCACGACCTGCAATCGCCCATGCTAGATTTGGATTTCGGCGTACAACAAAAGCGTCTAGCCCCTTTTTCTTCATCAACTCGCGGATTGGCTGAATGCGTTCATTAATTGCGTTCATGGTTACAATCTTACTTAAGAATTGCCAATGGAGCGTTCATGAAGGAGCCAAAACATGGTGGGCGAAGATTTACTAAAAAACGCTATTACTGACGGTTCATATTTTTCAAATCCATATCCTCTCTTTGGTGAACTTCGTAAATCAGCGCCAGTTTTTTATAGCCCAACTCTTGGTGGATGGATAATCACTCGATACGCACATGTCTCAGAGATTTTGCACAACCACGAAGATTACTCAAGTAAAGGACGCGTTCTTCACCTTTTGAGTAAACTAGAACCCGCTGTTCAAGAGCGTCTGCCTATGCTCCACTCTCATTTTGCCACCGGTCTCGCCCATACTGATGCCCCAGAACATAAGCGTTTACGGGGAATTTTGGCTCAAGCCTTCACTCCCAAAATCTCAGAAAATATGCGACCAATTACGCACGAAGTTGTAACCAGAATTCTCAAAGAATTGAGAGGCGACGTTGATTTAATTTCCGATTTATTTACTCCAGTTCCTGCATTAGTGGTAGGCCGTTTGCTCGGATCAAGTGAGAGCGATATCCCACACTTGATTCGTTGGGCAGGGGCAATTAATGGCTTGTATGAAAAAGGGGGCAATATTGACCCGCAGAAAGCGATTTTTGCCGAAGAAATGCTTCACGAAATACGAGAGTTCGTGATCAAGCTCGCGGGTGAGCGTAGATTGCTGAGTAAAAGTGGGGATCTGGATCCAACAGTTGATGTCTTGTCGGGCTTAGTCAATGCTGAGGTTCACAGCGACTCATTGAGTGAATCAGAATTAGTTTCAACTGTTGTTACTCTCTTTGTTGCCGGCCATGAAACTACAACTCACCTACTTGGAAATGGGATGTTAGCGCTTCTAAATCAACCTGAATCACTCAACTTGCTTCAGCTTGAACCTAGTTTAATTCCTGCGGCTATTGATGAGATGGCTAGGTTTGACGGTTCGGTACCTCGCTCATGGAGGATTACAAAGCGGCACATGGATGTTGGAGGCATAACGATTCCTCAAGGTGAATTGGTACTTCCAATGCTTTCATCGGCCAATCGAGATGAGAGCGTATTTGAAAATCCAGATCGATTTGATATACGACGCGACACCAGAAAACACTTAGCTTTTGGACGAGGAGTCCACGTTTGTTTAGGAGCACCTCTTGCTCGTATTGAAGGTCAAGAGATAATAAAAGAGATTCTGCTTAGGTTTCCTAATATTGCATTGAAAGATCCGACGATTGAATTATCTTGGCGAAAAGATGTCGCATTGCGGGGATTAATCTCACTGCCTGTAAAACTTTAAAGGCGGCCAGCTTCGTGAACTCGCTTTAAAAACTCCTTAGTTTTAAGATTTTTAGGATCGTGCAAAACCTCTTGGGCACTGCCACGTTCGAGAATGTCTCCAGATTCTAGGAAGCAAACTTCATCGGCAACTTGGGTAGCAAATCCCATCTCATGTGTTGCTAAGACCATTGTCATTCCGTCGCTCTTTAAATCACGGACTATGCTTAAAACTTCATTCACCAAGACTGGGTCCAGGGCCGAAGTAATCTCATCCAACAAAAGTAGACGTGGATTGCAAGCCAAAGAACGAATGATTGCAACACGTTGCTGCTGTCCCCCGCTCAAACGATCTGGGTATTGATCGGCCTTGTCAGCTAAATCAAAGCGTTTGAGAAGCTTTTGTGCAGCTTCAATCGCCTCTTCTTTTTTCTTACCCTGAACTTTAATCGGTGCCAACGTAATATTTTCTAAGACTGTTTTATGTGGAAATAAATTAAAAGATTGAAAGACCATTCCAAGTTTGCGACGCACGGCATCTACATTTATTAGTGGGTCAGATATTTCATCGCCATCTAAGAGAATCCGTCCATCATCAATGGATTCAAGGAGATTTATACAGCGAAGAAGCGTTGATTTACCTGATCCCGAGGCACCTATTAAAACTGTCGCAGTGTGTTCTGGCACTGAAAGAGAAAGGTGGTTGAGAACTAATTCCTCTCCGAAAGATTTGCGAATATCAATCAGTTCTAAAACGTTACTCATCAGATTGCACCTTCTGAATTCTGTGCATTAGTTCGCTGGCGAATCGCGCGATCGGTATAGCGCGTCATAGGAATTGTAATTAGGAGAAAAAGAATTGCGGCAACTACATAAGGTGTGTAGTTAAATGTTCGACTTGAATTAATTTGTGCAGCGCGTACTGCATCGGTAACTCCTAAGATTGACACTAGACCTGTATCTTTCAATAATGAAACGAAGTCATTGAGTAAGGGTGGCACAACTCTGCGAATCGCTTGCGGTAAAACCACGTATCGCATGGTCTGTCCCGATGTCAGGCCTAGTGACCTGGCTGCAGCTCTTTGGCTTGGGTGAATTGAGAGAATTCCACTACGAATAACTTCAGCAACATAGGCAGAATAAGTAAGTACAACTGCTACGGTGCCCAGGAAAATTACGTTGCTTGATATACCCGTTAGTCGTAGCGCCGGTACCCCAAATCCAACGAGCAAAATGATCAAAATGAGCGGGGCTCCGCGGAAGATATCTACATATGCCGTGGCAAGAAATCTAAAAGGTGTAAGTGCTGGGGATTTCGTTGTTCGCATTAGTGCTAGGCCTAGGGCTATTACACCGATACAAGCGCCACCGATAAAAGTTAACTGCAGGTTAATCCAAAGACCGGCGATGACAGTTGGAAGAACTTCGCGCCCATATTCGATATCAAAAAAAGTTTTTTTAACTACTTTCCAGCCCGGTGAAGAAACCACGATTGCAATGAGTGTTCCGATTACGAAAATCGAGGAAATCGCGGCAATTAAACGCTGTTTGCGGGCAATTCGCTTCCGGGCAATTGCACGTTCTGTCTCACGTGAGCTTGGCGACCACGCCGAGTTAACTCGCTCGCTCATGGTCGCCAAGCTACCGCGTCTACTTCATTCTTTCTATTAAGGCTTTAGTACTGGCGCACCAGCATCAGTTGCGAGCCATTTATCCGTGATCGCAGCCAAAGTTCCATCGGCTGTAATCGCATCAACGGCGGCAGAGACACATGCTGTCAACGCACTTCCCTTTGACATCAAGAGACCAAATTGATCGCCGGCACCTGATGAAGGCAGCTGTCCAACAATTAGTCCATTTGTTACTTCAACTCCGGATAGGTAGAAAGCCGTTGGAAGATCCACGACTAAACCATCAATCTGCCCATTTTTAAGTGCTGATACGCCGGCTGCATTGTCATTAAATACCTCTGGCTTAATCCCGATTTGGTTTTGAATTGCATCTAGAGATGTTGTGCCTACGGCTGCACCAAGCTTTGCATCCTTCAACTCAGCTATAGAAGTTTTACCTTCAATTTTACTACCTTTGAAAGAGACGATTGCCTGTGGAGCTGTGTAGTACGGTGATGAAAAATCAACTGCTGCTGACCGTTCAGCGGTGATAGAGAACTGTTGTAGATTGAAGTCAAAATTCTTTTCCCCTGGTGTTACTGCACTATCAAATGTAGTACGGACCCAGACAACTTCATCATTAGTAAATCCGAGTTGTTTTGCAACTGCATACGCCACTGCGCCTTCAAAACCATTTCCAGTCTCTGGTGCATCGTCAATAATCCATGGGTAGTAAGCAGGTTCACCTGTAGCTATTGTTAACTTGCCTGGCTCAATAGTCGCAAGATCTGCCTTGGCACACGATGCCGCCTCTTCCGATGTTGCTGAATCACTCGTGGCGCAGCCTGAAAGAATTAATGCTGTTGAAATAACTGCAACTGATAACAATCCAAAACGTTTTTTCACGGTATCTCCAATTTTCGTAGCCATCAGGATAAAAGGATAAAGGTAAAGGTTAAGGCATCACAAAGCCGCCATCAACCGGCACCGTCACACCTGAAACATACGAGGAGGCATCACTTACTAGCCAAATAAGGGTGGAGGCTAACTCTTCGACCCGCCCAATTCGTTGGGCCGCCGTCAGTGTTCGTACCATTTCAATCGATACTTCTGGCACCTGATCAGTCATCTCAGATGGGAAAAATCCAGGCGCCAGTGCATTGACTCGAATTCCTTTTCTGGCCGTCCACTGCGCCGCTAGATCACGAGTCAATCCAATTACTCCCGCTTTACTGGATGCATAGGCGGCTTGGGGCAAACCTCCAGGGCGCATTCCAAGAATGCTCGAGATATTAACTATTGCCCCACCGCTTTTTGCTGCGCGTGCAAAGGCTTGTGCCATCCAATATGAACCCATCAAATTTACATCGATGACATTTCGAAACTGTTCGGGAGTTTCAGAAGTTGCAGGGACAGCAGTTCCTACTCCAGCGTTATTAACCAATATATCCACTCTGCCAAAACGTTCGATTGCTAGTGCAATGAGTGCTGTGCAATTATCCGGCATTGTTACATCTGTTTTTAGCGCAACGAAATTTCTATTTTCAGCTTCAACGAGTGCACCTGTTTCTGGCAACCGTTCGACTCTACGTGCACCTAACACAAGATCTGCTCCAGCTTGGGCTAAAGCTTGCGCAAATGCAACGCCTAATCCCGAAGAGGCACCTGTGACAACGGCCACTTTGCCGTCAAGTCGAAAAGTATCTAAAACATTCATGAGGCTCTCCCCTTTTTAGTGCACTATGCGTACGGTACTACCATGGAGTTTAGTAACAGTTTAAAGGCTGAGGAATACCTTGAGCGCCTACGCACTTTCATGGAACAAAAAGTTCTGCCATCTGAACCGATTTATCACCGGCAACGCGAAGTGCTAAAAATATCTGGTCACCCTCATGTCTTACCTGCAGTAATTGAGGAGTTGAAGGAATATGCCAGAGCAAAAGGGCTATGGAATTTATTTCTGCCAGATTCACATGAACCTGCGCACGGTCTAACCGTTACCGATTATGCGGCGTTAGCCGAAATTACTGGCTGGTCTCCGGAGATCGCACCTGAAGCGCTTAACTGCGCCGCCCCTGATACTGGAAATATGGAGGTCTTGCACCTCTTCGGTAACGAAGAACAAAAACATCAATGGCTGGAGCCGCTATTGCGGGGTGAAATCCGTTCTGGTTTTGCAATGACCGAGCCCGATGTTGCATCAAGTGATGCTAGCAATATTTCTACTTCAATCAATCGTATCGGCGACGAGTTCGTTATCAACGGTCGCAAATGGTGGACAACAGGTGCAATGGATCCACGTTGTCAAGTGTTAATAGTTATGGGTATCACTAATCCAGATGCTGAAAGTTACCGACGCCAATCAATGGTGCTAGTGCCGATGGATACACCTGGATTAAGTATCGTAAGAAATTTGACAGTCTTTGGTTATGAGGATCAACATGGTCATGCCGAAATTCTCTTTGAAAATGTAAAAGTTCCAGTTGCTAATTTAATAGGTGAAGCGGGATCTGGCTTTGAAATCGCACAAGCCCGTTTAGGTCCGGGTCGGGTACACCACTGCATGCGTGCCATTGGAATGGCCGAAAGGGCTTTATCTCTAATGGTTAGCCGCTCAGCTGAGAGAACAGCTTTTGGAAAGGGATTGAATCAGCAAGGCGTTATTCAAGAGTGGATTGCCAATGCACGAATCGATATTGAACAGGCGCGACTACTTGTACTAAAGACGGCGTGGCTAATCGATACTGTTGGAGCAAAAGCTGCACGAAGAGAAATTGCCGCTATCAAGGTTGTCGTACCAAGAATGGCTGAACGAATAATCGATCATGCGATTCAAACTCATGGGGCTGCCGGTGTCAGCCAAGATACGCCTCTGGCTGCGATGTTTGCCGGAATTCGCACCCTTCGAATAGTCGATGGGCCAGATGAAGTGCACCTTCGAGATATTGCGCGAATTGAACTGAAAAGCCAGCCCAGCTCTAGAAAATGAGTTTTGAACTTGGAGAAGTGCGCAGCGAAGATGCCTTTGATGTCGCTGCAGTTCATGAATGGTTACAGAAAAGCGCTGACGTGCCATCAGAGATTCCACGAGTTCAACAATTTGGTGCAGGTGCATCCAATTTAACGTATCTTCTTACATATAGGGATCAAGAACTTATTCTGCGGCGTCCCCCGGTAGGAACTAAGGCCGCTTCAGCTCATGATATGAAACGTGAATTCACAATTCAAAAGGCTTTACTTCCGGATTTTCCACTAGTTCCAAAAGTTGTCGCCCTTTGTCAAGATCTTTCAATTATCGGATCCGACTTTTATGTAATGAAAAAGATTGAAGGGGTAATCTTGAGACGAGATCTGCCCAAAGATTTATCTCTAACTCTTGACAATATAACTCATATCGGAGATTTAGTTATAGATGGCTTAGTTTCACTTCACAATGTAGATTCTGCCCCGCTTGCACAATTGAGTAGAGGTCCTGGTTATGTTGGACGCCAAGTGGAGGGCTGGTCTAGAAGATATAGAGCTGCGCGAACTCCTGATGTTGCAGATGCTGAAGTTCTCATGAGGTGGCTGGATGAGAATCAACCCGACGACGTTGCATCCTGTGTTATTCATGGCGATTGGAGATTAGATAATTTAGTTCTGAATCTAGACAATAGACCACAACTAGTTGGTGCCCTCGATTGGGAGTTAGCAACGGTTGGCGACCCTCTAATGGATTTAGGTTCATCCATGGCTTACTGGATCGATCGCAATGATGAGCCTGAATTTGTAGCACTGCGCAGACAACCAACTCATCTGCCCGGAATGCCAACACGACAAGAGTTCATTTCCAGATATCTTAAAAAGACGCAGTGGAGATGTGATGACTTTACTTTTTACGAAGTCTTTGGAATTTTCAGGTTAACCGTGATTTTGCAACAGATCTGGGCGCGATATTTTGCAGGTCAGACATCTAATCCGGCCTTCGCGGGCTTTGGTGATGCGGTGAACATTATGATTAATCGAACGATGAGGATGATTTGATGCGCGCCGGACGAATAAAAATAAGTACCAGAGAGTTCCAAATCGTCGATTTTCCAATTCCGCTGCCTGGTCCACAACAGGTTCGAATTAAAGTTGAGGCAGCTGGTGTATGTCTTTCCGATGTTCACTTGCTTGATTCGACACTCTCGCCAGGGTATTTAGAGGGCGACGAAGTAACTATGGGACATGAAGTTGCCGGCGTAATTGAATCTTTAGGCTCAGATGTTTCGGACTGGAAGATTGGGAATCGAGTAATTGTTTGTGCAGGCATTAGAGATGCAAAAGGTCGCGTCCGAACTCAAGGATTTGATTTTGATGGCGGTTTTGCTGAATTCATGATCGCGGATGTGATTACGTTAGTTGCTATACATGATGAGTTAAGTTTTGAACAGGCCTGCATAATTCCCGATGCAGTATCAACACCATGGGCTGCAATCACTCAGACGGCTAAAGTTGAATCAGGTGAATCAAGCATGGTGTTCGGTCTCGGCGGACTTGGGATTCACGCGGTTCAACTCTTAAAAATAATTGGCTCAACTCCAATAATCGCGGTTGATCCACTGCCACTTGCACGTGAGCGCGCATTACTGATCGGTGCAGATCTTGCTTTAGATCCAAGTGATGGCGAATTTTCTAAGCAAATCCGTGCGGCAACTAATGGTCGAGGGGTCAATGCCGCTTTTGATTTCGCCGGTGTGGGTGCAGTTCGAATTCAAGCGTTGCCACTATTAGCCGAAGGGGGACGTTTAGTCATAATTGGAATCGCCAATGAGGCGGTAGTGATTCCGAATGACATGGCATTTGTGTATAAGCGAAATCAAATTTTAGGACACTACGGCTCTGAGCCACATCACACCGCAGAGTTAGTCGCACTTTTGAAGGAGGGCAAACTCGATCTCTCCGCCTCCATTTCTTCAATTTTCTCTCTAGAAGAGGCAGGATTAGCTCTGAAACAATTGGAAAATAAGACTGATAATCCGATTCGAATTATTCTTAATCCATAAGCCCATAAAGACCTTTAAATTTCAAAAGATTGAGCCTTATGAGAGGAAATTTTAAAGAGAATTTGATGTTTATTTCTTGAGTTTTATAGAGCTCCACGTCTATGACAAGTTAGTGGCTAAGCCCTGCAAAGGGGAGTTCGAGTTGATCAGGAAAAAGGTAGTTCTCAGGCTTTTAGTAAGTCTGTGTTGCCCATCCCTTGGATTAATAGCACCAAGTTTTGCTTCGGGTGCTTCAGACAAACCTACCCCTCCTACGAGTAGTGAGAATCCTAAAAAGGAGGAGCCTGCCAACACTACTCCTGCGGAGATTAAACCTGTTCCAGCATCCAAACCAACAGAGAGCAAATCGGCTGAAGCTAAGCCAAGTAACGAAGCTAAGCCAAGTACGCCAAAACTGATTCACAGATAAAAAAGCCAGAAAACAGTGGCAATGAAAAGAAGAATGTGAAGTCCGATGTAAAGGTCAATGGAAAACCCGATTCAAAGTCAGATTCTAAATCCAATTTATCGTTGAAATCGCTTTAGAAAATAACATTGTAGATCTGCTTCTGGGTGGTTAGCCCCACTAATTTTGCAACTTATTGACTAACCATTAAGTTCTTCTTTAATTCGATTCTCAAGTGGGTACTCTTTTGGGTTAAGATCCGATTTATCCAACCACCACTTATGGTACGTGGATAGCATCTCCTCTAGCGAGAGCTTCGGAATAAATCCAAGTACTGATTTAATCTTTTCAGAACTAAGAAATGCGTTGTTTTCGGGAAATGGAAAAGCAACATTTCGCAAATCAAAATTTGAGGTATCAATTCTAAAATCTTCAGGAACGTATGAAATGACATTCGGCGTTTTGCCGGAAATTTTGCCGGCAATGTCTACAAATCCTCGACTTGTAATCGTCTGTGGAATCGCAATATTGAAAGCTTCACCATCCACACTTTCGTCGGCCTTCAAAATCGAGACTATTGCTGCGGCGACATCACCTGCAAATATAAATGAGTGTATTGATTTCCCGCCGTTTGCCAAATAAATTGGATCCCCGTTCAATAATCGACTGAATACAAATGATTCGCGATCTTCATAATTATCCGGTCCCAATACAAATGGCAATCGACAAGAAGTCGTCTGAAAATACCCTTTCTTACTAAATTCAATAAGTAGAGACTCGGAACGAATCTTTTCTCGCGCATAATCTGCAAAAAGATGTGGTGGCCCTTTTGGGAAATCTTCGGTAATTGGAAAAATATTACTAGCGGTATAAACAGCACCGGTTGAAATAAAGATATATTTCGAAATTTTATTGGCGAAAAATTCTCCAGCCTCTTCAACCCAGGCTGATGCATAAGCTGAAAAATCGATAACTGCATCGAAGTGTGAATCTGTAAATTGATTGAGTGAGCCTGGTTCCGAGCGGTCACACTTTACATTTGTAGCTCCAAGATTTTCCTCACGTGTGCCGCGATTAGCGATCGTTACATCCACACCATTTTCCAGCAGCGCTTTCAATACATAACGCCCCATAAATCTAGTTCCGCCAAAGAGGAGCACTCTCATTTGATTTCCTTTTCATTGATTATGCTTGCGCGAGTTTCCATTGTAAACAGTTGACCAAAAAGAATCAAGCATATAGCATCTTCAACTGTGGACAGAATCAACTCAATAGAAACTTTTGAAACCCGAGTCCCTCTTCCGCAACCACTATCAGTTGGATCGGCTCTCATAACCCATCGAAGTTATTCGGTTGTAAGAATTACGACAGAAGACGGGATCACTGGAGTTGGCTATTGCTATAGCCGAGGTCTACCAATCACAAAAATCATCGACGATGTCATGACGCCGGTTATCATTGGGAAGACTTCTGAATCCCCCCATGAAATCCGAAGATTAGTGCTCGGTTTCAATTGGCAATCTGCAGAACATGGAACCTTGACAGCTGGTCTGAGCGCGATAGATATTGCGCTTAACGATATCGGTGGAAAGCGGCTGGGTAAAAGTATCGCCAGCATGCTCGGGGCTCAACTGAGTGAACTTCCAATTTATTCTGTTGTGGGCTATCACTATGGCAAAGACGAAGCCGGGCTTGAAGAAGAGATTGATTTCGCACTTAGCCGCGGAATAAATTCATTTAAGATCGTTTTCGGTGCTGAGACGCCAGAGCGCGATGTGAAACGTTTAAAAGTACTAAGAGAAAAAGTTGGGGACTCTGTTCTAATAGCAGTTGATGCATTTAGGACGCTCAGCAATTTAGAAAATGCAATTACACGAGTGAACCTTATAAAAGAGTTTGGGATTTCATTTGTAGAGGACCCATTTCTTGAATCCGAGGGTGTGGCAGCCATCGCTTTACGCGAAGCCACTGGAGTCCCGGTCTCTTTTGGAGAGTCTTTGGCTTCGTCAAAGATGGCAGAGCAAGCGCTTTACTATAATCACGTTGATGTATTGCGCATAGACGCACTCGTCATTGGCGGCGTTAGTGAATTTCTTAAAGCAGTTGAGTATGCCAATAGCAAGGGTAAAACTTTTGCTACTCATATCCACACTGAAATTCACTCCCAATTAGCCGCAGCCACCCCAAATCTCTATCCTGGAGGACTGGAGTACCTAGATCCCCGATACGAAATCGATTTATTCCATCATCTTTTACTTAATCCGATAGAAATTAGAAATGGGAAAGCTATCCTTAATACAGAGCCGGGCTTTGGAATCCAATGGGATTGGCAAGCAATTGAGCGTTACTCATCCTAAGAATCAAACTCAATAGGAAGAAGAAGGACCTTGGAGTTACTGAATGAATCAACCGTAATCGACTACTTAATCGATCATGGCGTAGTTACTTCTACTGAGGATCCCCGCGTGGAAATCTTGACAGGTGGAGTTTCGAATACTGTCTTGTCGATTACCACAAAGTACCAAGATTTAGTGTTAAAGCAGGCTTTGCCTGAGTTAAAAGTGGCTCAGAAGTGGGAGGCCGACCCACGTCGCGCAATTGTTGAGGCCGACGCTTTGCGACTCTTTCATGAGATAAGTCCAACAGTTGTTCCAAAACTAGTATTCATTGATCCAATTGAATTTGTCTTGATTATGGAGCGTCTTCCTTTGGGAAGTAGTGTTTGGAAATCTGACTTATTAACTGGCATTTTTAATCCAATGGTGCCAGAAGTTCTAGGTAAAACCCTTGCCGAATGGCATCACTTTGGTGCAGAGCATCCAAAGTACCAATCTAAATTTAAAGAGGATACGCTTTTTGAACAGTTACGTGTTGACCCATTTTATAGATTTGTCGGGGATAAAAATCCGTATCTTCAAAAGTCGATTTTCGCTTTGATTGACGAACTCAAGTCAGACAACAGCACAATTGTTCATGGAGATTTTTCACCCAAAAATATTATGGTCACGCCGGGCGAGCAAGTTTATGTCTTGGATTTTGAAGTTATGCATGTTGGAAATCCAATTTTTGATCTTGCATTCTTGGTTTCACACTTACTTTGCAAATTCTTCAGGGCAGAGAATGATCAGATGGCTTTACAGCTTGCAAGTCTTGCTGACAAATTCTTAAGTAAATACGAGGCCTCCCATTCAATTAGTTCAAGCCTTCCACTCCATACCGCGCTCATAGCACTTGCGCGAGTTGAAGGAAAATCACCAGTTGATTATCTAAATAAATCAGCTCAAGTTAAGTTGCAAAAGTTTACAAAAAATATTCTTCGTAATAGAGATGTGGTCGATGCGAGAAAACTCTTTGAATTGAGTGCCAGATGAAGATTACAAAGTTACAGAGTTATCAAGTGCTTGACTCTCACGGAAAGCCAACTGTAGCGGCAGCAATTTCACTAGAAGATGGTTCTACTCATACCGCTCGAGTTCCCTCAGGTGCATCCACTGGAAAACATGAGGCGATTGAATTACGTGATGGAGATTCTCCGCTCTCCAATAAATTTTATGGTTCGTATTCGGTTTACACTGCAGTTGACAACATTAATGACCACATTGCACCAAAACTTGTCGGGAACGAAATCAACCTAGATTTCGTCGATGGTGCACTTAAAGACATAGATCCATCGCCAAATCATTCAACTTTGGGGGCTAATGCAACGCTGGCAGTATCTTTAGCTGGAGCACTTGCATCTGCACATGCAGAAAAGCTTTCATTGGCCCGATATTTCCAGCCCGAAGGCAAATTATTGATTCCAATGCCGATGGTAAATATTCTTTCAGGAGGAGCCCACGCAAATCATAGTTTAGACATTCAAGATATCTTGATCATTCCAGTCGGCGCGAAATCATTTACAGAAGCAATCTCTTGGATTGTGGCTGTTCGCGAAATGGCAGCGAGACTTGGAGCAGAGACTGGAGTAGTAACGCACTTAGTAGCCGCAGAGGGCGGGCTTGGAATTCCTTTTGAATCCATTGAAATGGCTTGCGACTTTGTCATTGAGGCGATTGAAATGGTGGGACTCTCTATTGATTCTCAAGTTCGACTCGCACTCGATATTGCGGCCACACAGTTCTTTAATGGCCGACAATACTTTTTACGGACCTCACAAAAGAGCTATCAATCTGAGCAATTTGTAAAGTATGTGCATAATCTTGTCACTGAATTTCCAATTACTTCAATAGAAGATCCATTTGCAGAGGATGATTGGGAAGCCTGGCATGAGTTCACACAAACTGCACCAAAATCATTACAGATTGTCGGCGATGATCTCTTAACTACCAATTCGGCAAGACTAGAGCGAGCCATAGTTGAGAATTCATCAAATGCAATTCTCATTAAAGCCAATCAAAATGGTTTAATTACCTCAACCTACTCGGTATTGAAGGAAGCACAGGCCGCGGGTTTCAATGCTGTCGTCTCGGCTAGATCTGGAGAAACTGAGGATGCGTGGTTAGCAGATTGTGCAACTGGATGGCGAGCAGGTCAAATTAAAGTCGGATCAACACATGGGTCTGAGCGCACCGCAAAATGGAATCGCCTGCTGGAGCTTGAAGCAACTGAAGTTACTGAGTTTTCGAACCCTTTTAAGCCCATGTGAGTAGTGAATGACCAATTTCAACATTTGAAGTACAGACTTGGTCATTCAAAGTTATTGCAAGATCGGGTTTTGAATAGAGACCAATATACTCTTCAATAAAATTAAAGCAGAGCTACCCAATATTCACATCACAGTTCAGCTATTATCAGTTAAGACATCAATGGCAATATGAACAGACCTTGGAGGTCACCATGGCGCAAACTAAGAGGGAATTTACTTGGCGAGATCGGGTACGCTCCACTTGGGGTTCACTTGTCGGAGCCATGGGTTTGGTAATGGGTCTGCTTCCACACATTCTCCATCACGTCGGGTTCCTGGCTGGTACTGCGCTCGTTGCTGGATCGGGAGGAACAGCCCTCTTTGGTGCGCTGGGCTTTCTCTTTTCGATTCCGATGTTAGTGCGCCTGCACCGACGATTCGGAACTTGGCGAGCCCCAGCTATCGGACTACTCATTTTTACACTGCTATTTTCGCTCTCAACCTTCGTCATTGGCCCAAAGCTAAGTGGCACGGGCGATGCAAAACCAACGACGGACCAGCACCCCGAGCATGTGGGGGAACACTCATAAAGAACCGCCCTATAAGCCGGATCCTGTCGTTCTTGTGAACGGTTCACCATCCATCTAGATCTGTAATTACTTACAGATTCAAGCAACCTACCCGTTGACTCGAGCGAGCAACTCTCAAACGCCAACTGCATGGTCTTGCTCCAAGTGGGGTTTGCATCGCTCGCTGCATTGCTGCAACGCGGTGAGCAAATTGAATTTAGGTATTAAATTCGATTCAGTGATGGCTGAACAATTAAACTAAAGGTCGGTTAAGAGTCCGCCATCAATAATAAATGGTGCACCAATCACAAATGAAGCTTCCGGAGAAGCCAGGAAGATGATTCCAGCAGCAATTTCATGAGGCTGGGCAGCTCGACCAAGTTTGGTTACATCAGAATTAAAGCCAAGGTCATCAAGAGGTCTCCCGAGCGCCAACGCGTGCGTCTTAGACATATCGGTGTCTACTCCCCCTACAACTACAGAATTAACTCGAATTCTTTCTTTTGTGTAATCAATTGCCATTTGCCTACTCAGGGAAACAATTGCACCTTTACTTGCTGCATAAGCAGCCACTTTCTCCATCGTTGCATATGCGTGCACTGAAGCGATATTTATGATTGATCCACCGCCTCTTTTACGAAGAAAAGGAATTGCATATTTAGAAACTAAAAAAACTCCTTTTAAATTTGTATCTAGAACGTTATCCCATTCATCCTCAGACGTTTCATCTACAGACCTAAACAGAAAAGTTCCTGCATTATTTACAACTATATCAATACCATTATTTGCTTCACCAATTCCAGTTACGGCTGCCGCAATAGCTGCGGAAATCCTTAAGTCGCAAACTTTAAAATTTACGTTCAATCCTGAACTCGCCATATCTTTAACCCAAGCTTCGCCAATTTCAGCGCGCAAACCTAGTCCATAAACAATCGCACCTTCTTGGGCAAATCTAGTTGCGGTAGCTTTGCCGATACCTGACTCAGCTCCTGTAACAATTACAACTTTGTTAACAAATCTATTGGGAATAAACGAAGCCTCATTTGGCATCGAATTTTACCTTCTTTCGCTTCATATCAACGCTAAGCGAGACCAATACGATAACTCCAGTTATGACGGTTTGCCACCAGGGATCGATATGTGAAGCTACCATGCCGCTCGCAACAACTTGCATAAGTAGCATCCCAAGAAATAGCCCAGTTACCGTTCCTCTTCCACCAAATAGACTTGTACCTCCAATTACCATTCCTGCAATCGCCAAAAGCTCCCACCCGGATCCAAGTGTGAACCATGCGCTACCGAAATGCAGAAGTGATAAATACCCCGCCAAAGCTGCGCCGCAACCTGTCGCCATAAAGAGTAGCAATTTAACTCTATTTGTATTAATACCAGCGGTTCGAGCCGCCTCAGGGTTACTTCCTACCGCCGCAATTACTTTTCCAAAATTGCTCTTATTTAATATTAACTCGCCAACAAAAATTAAAACTACAAAGATTATAATTGAGAAGTACTGTCCAAGAATCGAATTTTTAAATCCTTCATATAAATCTGGAAAATCTGCAATTCCTTTGCCTTCAGATACAAAAGTCGCCAGACTCTTACACATGAATAGCATTGCGATTGTTGCGATAAATGAAGGGACTTTTCCATAAATCACAACTAGGCCATTTATTAGTCCAACTAAAATACCTGTGCCTAAACTGATGAAAAAAGCACTCAGCATGCTGAAACCCTGGTGCGTCACTAGAATTGCAGAAGTCAAAGCACTGAGTGCAGCAGTAGCACCAATTGAGATATCGAACTCTCCAGAAGTTATGAGGAGAACCAAAAAGATTGAGGCTATGCCCACGAAAGTTATACCTTGAACTATAGAAAGGATGCTTGCGTAATTTGCAAAGGATGGATTAAGAATTGAGAAAATTCCGAAAACTACAGCAACAAAGATCAATCGCTTATTAAAAGGCGATAACGAAGTGAAAGCACTAAAATTCAATTTCATGATTGCCCGATCGCCATCATCATAAGTTCCTTCTCTTTAGTGATATCTCCAACCATTTCCCCACGCATTGCGCCTCCTGAAAACACTAAAATCCGATGAGATAGCGCTAACAGTTCTGGGAATTCGCTAGATACCAAAATAATTCCGACTCCCCTATTTGCTAAATCACTTATGATTCGATAAATCTCAGCTTTTGACGCTATGTCAACACCCTTTGTTGGTTCATCCAACATAAAAATGATTGGCTTGGCAAGTAAGCCTTTTCCAATTAATACTTTTTGTTGGTTTCCACCACTGAGATTTCCGATCATCTCGTAAATATCTTGAGGTTTAACTGCCAACGACTCGGTAATTTCTGTAGCAACATCTTTTTCTTTTTGCTTATTCAAGATTCCGAACTTTTTAAAACTGTCTAAAATACTTGCAGTTGAGTTTGATTTTATCTCCAAATTAAAGAATAAGCCCTCTATCTTTCGATCCTCAGTCACATACCCAATCCCAGATTGAATTGCAGAGGGGATATCTTTGGCTATCAGCTCTGCGCCATCTAACTCGAGTTTCCCAGCTAAAACTCTATTGTCCCCGTACAGTGCACGAAGAATCTCGGTTCTTCCAGAACCGACAAGTCCACCCAGACCAAGGATTTCGCCAGCGTACAAATCAAATGAAAACTCCGAAACCATCTTCTCGCCTGGTTTACGGGGGTTCTCTACAATCAAATTGCGAACTGAAAAAATAACTTTTGCATCAACAGGTAAAGGATTCTTCTCTGGATAAAGGTCGCCCAATTTTCTTCCGATCATGTCACTTACCAGTGCATTTGCGACAAATTCTGATCTGCTACTCGTTCGTACTGTCTTGCCATCACGCAAAATTGAGACGGCATCGCACAATTCAAGAATTTCAGGAAGTTTATGTGTAATAAAGACGGTTGTGAATCCACGTTTCTTTAGATTTCTTACTATAGAAAAAAGATTTTCAATTTCATCAGAAGTTAAACTTGAGGTAGGTTCATCTAATACAAGCACTTTCGGATCTTTATAAAGAGCGCTGGCTATCATCAATATTTGCTTCTTGTGCAAACTAAGTTCCGATACCAGCTGGTCAGCTATTAAAGGGATTTCATTATCCTCTAAGAATTTCTCAATCTTTTGCAATCCCTTTTTTTTAAAATAGAAACTAAATCGGTGCCTTGCTAACTCGGAGAGCAAGATATTCTCAGCCACAGTTAACGTATCTGCAACCGTGATCTCCTGCGGAACGATTGATATTCCTCGTAATTGGGCATCAAGTGGTGAATTCATTTTCACTGATTCCCCTGAAACCTTTATTTCACCACCGAATGTTCCATAAGGATAGATACCACTCAATATTTTCATGAGAGTGGATTTACCAGCGCCGTTCTGGCCAATCAATCCATGGATGGTGCCGCTTATTACTTGCAAGGAAACATAATCTAACGCAATCACGGGTCCAAAGTTCTTATGGATTTTAGTCATTTCTAGGGCGTAATCGGTGCTATCGGAACTTGGCATCCTCATTTACCTTCCTTGAATTAAATTTATAGTCACACAAGGGGAATTGCGAATAATAAGTGAACCAAGCTACTAATAGACGTTAGCCTGGTTCACTTATTATGTCTTACGCCTTATTCGTTCCTATTCATTCTCCACTCGAGCATCAATTGCGTCTACAACTGCGTAATAAGGTGCTAAACCGTCAGCAAAGATGATAGGTGTTGGCAAATCATTAGCGAATTGTGCGGGTGGGTTGCCGCAAATTGCGTTGGCAACTAAATCGACAGCCATTTGATGTTCTTCGTATCCTGGTTGTGCAGCCACTCCAAGAATCTTTCCGTCGCGAACTGCGTCAAGATTTGGACGAGTTGCATCAGGTCCGATAGCCCAAATTGGCTTACCGATTTGATCTGAAGCGCCAGCCCACGTAACAGGGCTTCCCCCAGTGGTTCCAACTGCTCCAACTAGATCTGGGTTTGCAATAGCAATTGCAACTGCCTTAGCGATCGCCTTTGGTACATCGAATCCCTCTTCAGCCGGCTTTAGAACCTTAACGTCAGGATATTTCGCATTCATTTGAGCAGTGAATGCGGCGGCAACTGCATCTTCAACTGGATTGAAGCCACCTTCAGTTACTGCAACAGTTCCTTTGCCTTCAATTTTTTCGCCAATTGCATCTGCTGCGGCAGATCCCCAAGCCTTTGGATCAAAGGCTGCGTATGCAATAACGCCAGGATATTCATCTGGCTTTACTTGAACGTGTCCGACTACCACCGGAATATCTTTCGCAGCAAATTTAGCGATCAAGTCTTTTTCAACCGGATCAACGAAACCAAGTACAAGTCCATCTGTTCCGGTCGCAAGTACGCCTTCGCCAAGTGTTACTGCCTTAGTCCAATCAGGCTCATCTGGAGAAACAATTGTTGCACTCTTGAAGCCAAGTGCATTTGCTTGATCCAAGAAACCTTGTTGCCAAAGTCTAAGAGTTGGGTGTCCCTTAAGCACTGACAAGAATGTAATTGATTTTTCGCTGACATCGCATGGCGCTGCTGCCATGGGTGTGTACACCTTTGAAGCTGCAGTTCCACCAGCATCGTCAGTGGCAACACTCTCTTCTGCTTTCGATGAGCAAGCTGATAACAAGAGCGCTGAAACTGAAAATATTGCCAATGTTTTAAATATAGCTTTGCTACTTTTCTTTTCTTTCACCATTTTCCGTAAATCCTCCTCCTAGAGTGGGCATCAAGAGAAACAGACTAATACTGTTTACAATTAACGATTGTCAAGTATGCTTCAGTAGTCGGCGTTAAAAGTCAATAGATTCTTGGGGGGTATTTCAAGCATTCTTGGGGGGTATTTCAAGAATGCAAGTCGTCATATTTATTGAAAAGAACGCGAACCATGAGTCGACAATTATCGCCAGGTTAGAGTTATTTATTGAGTTAGGAGTTTGAAGCATCATGACAACTTTGAGTCTAAATTCGAAGAAGCGAGTTCAAATCTTTCAAAAAATTCCCGAACTCGGACTATTTATAGTTTTTATTGCTACTTTAATTCTCTTTTCAGCTTTCAACCCCTATTTTGCTTCACTTGCCAGTTTAAAGATTCTATTGGTGACCGTTATTTATACTGGAATAGTTTTAATTGGGCAAGCTCTCTTAATGATCGTTGGGGAGCTTGATCTTTCAGTTGGTGCAGTTGCATCTTTGGGCACAATCACAACAGGTCTAATGCTTGCCGATTGGAATTTGCCATTACCAGTTGCAGTAATAATCGGAATTGGCATAGGTGCATTCGTCGGATTTTTAAATGGATTTATCACAATAAGAGTTGGAATTCCGGCTTTCATCACAACGCTTTCAATGCTCTTCTTAGCCCGCGGAATTTCATATGTACTAAGCGGAGGCGACCCGGTCTATCCACTGCCAAAGGGTACTGGTAATTTATCAAGACCGATGATTTTAGGTTTCCCGACTGCAGTATGGATTTTCTTAATACTCTTCATTATTGCTGACCAATTCGTTCGACGAAGTGTGCTTGGTCGCCAATTCTATTTAATCGGCGGCAATCAAGTGGCGGCAAAACTATCTGGGATAAAAGTTGATAAAATAAAAATTGGTCTCTTTACACTCTGTGGCGCATTGTCAGCCTTTGCCGGAATTTTATTGATGAGCAAACTTGAAAGATCTGATGCCGTAACTGGCCTTGGTTGGGAATTGAGTGTTATCGCTGCAGCGGCTGTAGGCGGTATTAAATTGACTGGTGGTGGTGGTTCGCTAACCGGAGCATTCATTGGAATTCTTTTCCTTCAAGTAATTCTTCAAGGGTTGGTAATGCTTGGTTTGAATCCATTTTTACTTGAGGCAGTTGTCGGTGCGGTGATGATTATTGCGGTATGGATTTCTACACTTAAGATGAAGAATTAGCGATAAAACCCTTCAAAAAATGCTTGAGATAAAATGAATATCGAAATATTTGATGAACGTCGTTGTGTGCTGGGAGAAGGACCTACCTCTAGCGGCCAAACAAACAACCATGTGATGTGGATTGATATCTTGTCTTTTAAGGTTTTATGGCGAGATATTATTTCTGGAGAGTTTGGATCATTTGAAACCCCCGCAGAAGTTGGTTTTGCGCTTCCAAGGAAGAATTTTGGAGTTGTTGTCGGGCATTCATCTGGTGCAACACTTAGAGACATCGATGGAACTGAGTCACCATTGCCAAGTTGGCTTGAGGCTGAATCTGAGCCACTAAAAATTCCAGTTCGATGGAATGATGCGAAGGTTGCACCTAATGGTGAACTATTTGCAGGAACAATGGCATTTGATGGTAAAGAAGGCGCTGGTTCTCTCTATAAATTCTCAAAGGACGGAAAGTCAATTACTAAATTACTCTCCTCGGTTTCTATAAGTAACGGATTGGATTGGTCCCCTGATGGATCATATTTCTATTACATCGATACGTTAACAATGCAATTAGATAGATTCGATTATTCAGATCATGGGATTACTAATCGTCGAACATTAGTGACATTTGAGGAGAAGGACGGCATGCCGGATGGAGGTTGCTCAGATTCTGGTGGCGGCATGTGGGTAGGTTTTTGGGGAGGTTCACACATCCGACGATATGACAGTAGAGGCAAGAAAACTCATGAAATAAAAATGCCCGTGAAAAATATTACTTCATGCGCATTTGCAGGCGAAAATCTAGATATGTTAGTAATTACTACAGCCAGCACCGACGATACAGAAAATCCAAAGTCAGGGATGACTTTCGTGATAGATCCAGGGATTAAGGGCAATAAGACAGTTCTCTTCAATTAATCTCTAGTTCTAACTGCCAGTCCTTGCTTTCATTCGCTTTCAGAATTTTCGCACTGTCTAAACTCTTACACTCATCTAATCGATCGGTTCTTCCGGTAGTTGGTTCCAGCGCTACCCAAGTTGCTGGTTCACCCGTTAATGGCCAAGCGGCGAAGTTAAAACAAATTCCAAGATATGGAATTTTATTTGGTTCAAATTTCATTGATAAAATCCGATTAGAGTTGAGTTTTCTAAGTTTGACTATCCCGTCAGTTGGCGCATCTAAAACAACTTTATCCGTCAAAATTTTCGAAAGCGAAACCTCACTAATATCGCTTAGATTTCCGTTTCTACTTAAGACTATTGGCCAGGTATGTTCTGATAAGTGACCGCCGTGCCAAGCCTCGCCATCATCACCAATTCGTCCGCCAAAGCCAAACTCCTTCAACATCTTTGGGTTTCCAGAAATCTCAATTTTCATATCGTCATCGATTTTGAAGAGCGGATGAGCCGACCACAAATAGGTAATGTCAATTTTCCCAATATTCGAAGCAGAATAATTAATTAATATCTTGCGACCTATTAATGAAATTCTTCTGGAAAATCGGTACTCAAAGATTTTTCCAATTACAGTTGCGGTAATACCTAGTTCGGTATTTTCTACTTTCCACGGCAAGGACCAAATCTCACCATGGTCTGGTAATTCGATTTCATCTTTCTCAGGATATTTAGATATTCCGATATTGGGAAAACACTCGTCGAAACCACTGATGTCATATTTGTCGTAAGCATCACCATATTCAGCTAACTTTATTGGACGCGACTTATCAGACCAGAGCCATTCATGCTGATTTTCTTTATCGAATATCTCTACAATTTTGCAACCTAAATCAGGAATTATTCGCAATCTCAATACTTCGTTCTGTAAAATTGTCGAATTCAATCCAAAATATAGCTCCGACTTTATGTCTATACTCAAGATAAAATTTCTCCAAGTTTTAGCCAACTGTTCACTGGGTCTTAATTGAACTACATTTTGAGTAATTTCACCACCAATTTTAAGAGCCAATCGTGGTTTGTAGTTTGTTTTTACGGGCACGTTGTTATTATTTAGAATTGTGACAACTATACGTAAGCCCTGGTGAATTAATCAACTAGACCTAATTTAACCTTGGGGGGAGGAAATTCTATTTATTTTTCAGTATTGATTTGGTATGAAACGATTGCCTACACCTGCAATTTGAGCGCACTAGAAATTGTCAGTGGTTAGTGAGAGAATGCGTTTTGAATACAACTAAATACGGAACTCACGCTCATTTTCATGATGTCTTACTGGTGGCGGGTGAAGGATTTGAACCTTCGAAGGCAGAGCCGGGGGATTTACAGTCCCCTCCCATTGGCCGCTCGGGCAACCCGCCAAGGTCGAACAAGTTATGCGGCAATTATGGATAGTGCGAAGGGAAAGGATACCTTAGGCGAGTAGGCGCACAAACCGCGCTTTTTCGAGTGAATGGAGCCCCAAAGTGGCAGCAGATAGCAGTTTTGACGTAACCTCCAAGATTGACCGTATGGAGCTCGATAACGCCATTAACCAGGCGATACGCGAGATTGATACTCGCTTTGATTTTAAAAATACGGGCTCAAAGATCGAGTTAGAGGGTGAAAAGATTTTGATTGAGGCTGATACTGAGGAGAGAGCTAAAGCAGCACTTGATGTGGTCAAAGATAAGATGATCAAGCGCGGAGTATCTTTAAAGCATTTAGATCCAGGTGCACCTTTCTTATCCGGCAAGATTTACAAGATTGCCGCACCTTTGAAAGAGGGAATTTCAACTGAGAACGCGAAAAAGATTGCGAAGTTTTTACGCGACGAGGGACCTAAATCTATAAAGACTCAAATTCAGGGTGATGAACTACGGGTAACGTCAAAGAGCCGCGATGACTTGCAAGAAACTATGGCGATGATTAAAGATGGTGGCTGGGATTTTGCAGTTCAATTTACGAACTTTAGATAATTGAGCCACCACAAAACGGGCCTACTCTTTGGAGTGAGCGCCTATGTTCTTTGGGGTGCTTTTCCGCTGTATTGGCCGCTCCTGGAACCTGCTTCAGCACTTGAAATAGTTTCACATCGTGCAGTTTGGACGCTGGTCTTTTGTATCATTATCTTAGCAATCACAAAATCTTTACGCGCTACTCGTGAAACTATGCGCCGCCCGAAAGTGGCAGCAAAGTTATTCCTAACTTCTATTCTTATCTCAATTAACTGGTTGGTTTATATTTGGGCAACAAATAATGGACACGTTGTAGAGGCCTCATTGGGTTACTACATAAATCCATTAGTCATGATTGGTTTTGGAACCATAATTTTGAAGGAAAAATTGCGCGCGCTTCAATGGTGTGCAGTTGGTATTGCTGCAGTGGGTGTTTTAGTGCTCACAATTGATTATGGACGCTTACCGTGGATTGCACTCACGCTTGCCTTTTCATGGGGCAGTTACGGTTTTGTAAAGAAACAACTTGGCCTTGGAGCCCTCGAGGGATTAGCGATAGAAACGCTAGTAGCGAGCCTGCCATACTTGTTTTTCTTGATCTACCTTGGCGAGAAGGGCACCGGACAGTTCGGTAATGGTCTGGGTATAACCATTCTTCTCATTAGTGCTGGAGCAATAACTGCAATTCCTCTTCTCCTCTTTAATGGTTCGACCACTCGTTTGCCACTTACGGTTATTGGCCTGCTGCAGTACATAACTCCAACGATTCAATTTTCAATCGGAGTGTGGGTCCGGCATGAAGCGATGCCAACTGCGCGCTGGATTGGATTTCTTATTATCTGGATTGCGCTTATAACACTGGCTATTGATTTAGTTAAATCAAGCCGAGCGATCGATAACGGCTTCGCATAACGACACCAATGCACCAGTTGCATCACTGACAGGAAGTGGGCCAAGTGCAAGCTTGGCTTCGCGTGCAACTTGATGTAACTGGTTACGTGAATCATCCAAAGCTTTGTGATTGCGCAGTGCCACTAATACGTGCGCAACTGTCGTTTCATCTTCTATTGGCGTTGCGAGTAATCGTTGTAGTTCTCGGTCAGCAGGATCGGTTGACTTCATGACATTTAAAGTCACAAGGGTTGGAACACCTTCACGTAAATCTGTACCCGGTGTTTTACCCGATTGATTTGACTCACTTGCGATATCGATTACATCATCCGCTAACTGAAAAGCAACTCCGATTTTTTCGCCAAATAAAGTGACGGTTTCAGTAATTTCTGCAGGGGCACCAGAGACAATTCCGCCATAGCGCGCACTTGCTGCAATTAATGATCCGGTTTTATCGGCGACGACCTTTAAATAATGTTCTAATGGGTCTTGGCCTGATGCAGGTCCTTGAGCCTCCATAATCTGGCCAACCACAAGTCGTTCGAAAGTTCGGGCCTGTAGACGAACCGCCTCGGGGCCAAGATCGGCAAGTAAGTCAGATGATTTTGCAAATAGAAAGTCACCCGTCAAGATTGCTATGGTGTTTCCCCAACGCATATTTGCACTCTCTACACCTCGACGCAGGGGCGCTTCATCCATAACATCATCGTGATAAAGCGTTGCCAAATGGGTTATTTCGCAGGCAACCGCGGCAGCAATGACCTCCTGTTTCGTTGGATCCCCAAATTGAGCTGTTAATAGGGTTAATAAAGGGCGAAGGCGTTTACCTCCGGCGGCCAATAAGTGGTGGGCAGTCTCATTAACAAATGGGTACTGGCTCTGTGTGTGGTTAAAAAGTAAGCTCTCAACTTGTGCCATTTGCGCAAGCAGTGTCGCTTCAAGTTCTGGAGCAATGTTTGGAATACCAAATGAGGACATCAGCGAATAAAGGTTGAGAAGTTTGTAATCATTGTCAGAAGTGGTGCTGGGTAAATACCGAGCAGAATAGTAAGAACTATTGAAGAGATGACTGCAGCACGCGTAAGTACGGATGGAATTTCTACACTTGTACCATCTTGAATTGGATCGGTAAAAAACATCAAGACAATTACGCGAATGTAGAAGAAGGCGGCAATTGCACTTGAAAGAACGCCAGCGATTACAACGCCTTTAGCACCATTTTCATAGGCCGCAGAAAAGATAGAAAACTTTCCTATGAAGCCGCTTGTCAAAGGAATTCCGGCAAATGCCAATAGGAACCCAGCAAAGGTTGCAGCTACCCAAGGTGAACGTTTGCCTAAACCCTTCCAACGATTCAAATCAGTTACTTCTCCACCTGAATCTCGCACCAAAGTTACAACTGCAAATGCGCCAACGGTTGCAACTCCGTATGTAAATAGGTAGAAGATTGAAGCTTCAAGTCCAGCTTTGTTCAAAGCAATTACACCTGCAAGAAGAAAACCGGCATGTGCTATTGAAGAGTAAGCCAACATACGTTTAACATCGCGTTGGGCTATCGCTACCAATGAACCAAATAACATTGTAATGATTGCAATTGCGGAGAGCAGAGGCGACCATGACCATTCCGCATTGGCGAAAACCGTGTAGTAAATACGCAGCATTGCGCCAAAGGCTGCTACCTTCGTCGCTGCGGCCATGAAACCAGTTACTGGAGTTGGTGCACCTTGATAGACATCGGGTGACCAGGCATGAAACGGTACTGCTCCAACTTTAAAGAGAAGTCCAATTGAAACAAAGGCGATACCGATTAGAAGTAATACATCGTTACCACTTCCGCCGACTACAGATTCACGAATTCCAGCAAAAGTTACTGAGCCTGAATAGCCGTATAAATAAGCCATTCCGAAGAGGAAAAATGCCGAAGAAAACGCGCCAAGTAAGAAGTATTTCAACGCTGCTTCCTGTGATGCTAAACGGCGGCGACGTGAGAGCCCGGCCATTAAATAGAGCGGTAAAGAGAGCATTTCAAGGGCGACAAAAAGGGTGATCAAATCACTTGAAACTGGAAACAACATCATTCCAGAGATTGCAAAAAGAGTTAGTGGATAAACTTCGGTTACTTGATTTCCTTTCTGCACTGCGTGACGCTCTTCATCAGAGCCCGGTAGGGCAGCGGCGAGAGCAGTAAAATGATCAGTGTCTGCAATAAGAAAAACCGAAATAATTGAAATGATAAGTATTGAGGCCTGCAACAAAATTGCTGGTCCATCTATTACCACCGATCCCATTGCAGCTGACGTAGATTCTTCATGTCGAATTCGCCACAATTGCGCGAGAGATAAAACTAGAGTGCCGATGGTGATACTCAGCTGAACTATTGGGCGAAGCGCTTTTGATACGAAAGCTTCGACAAGCACGCCGATTAATGCGCCGGCAAGGAGAATTAACATTGGTGAGAGAAGTGTGTAGTTAAGAACTGGTGCTGTGAATGTCATTACTTACCCCCACTATTCAAATTCGGTACAGGATCGCTGAAACCAAATTGAGCGATGACATGTGTGGCCGCTGGATTGATAACTTTAAGCAGTGGCGATGGATAGAAGCCAAGTACAACAATAATTGCAATAACCGGAGCGATGGCGACCTTCTCTCGAAGATTTAAATCACTAAGATTCTCATTGCCAGATGTAGTTGGACCATGTAAAGCTTTCTGTACTGGAATCAGTATGTAAAGTGCAGCTAACACAATTCCAAATGTTGCAATAATTGCATGAACTGGATAGCGAGTGAATGTTCCAACTAAAACTAGAAACTCACTCACGAAACTTGAGAGTCCTGGAAGGGCAAGAGAAGACATTCCGGCTAGGAAGAACATCCAAGCCATTACAGGTGTCACCCGTTGCAATCCGCCAAAGTCTGTGATCGTTGAAGAGCCACGACGCGAAATCATCCAGCCGCCGACAAGGAAGAGCGCTGCCGTTGAAAACCCATGATTAAACATATATAACGTGGCTCCGCTTTGACTTTGGGAGGTCATTGCGAAGATTCCCATAGTGATGAAACCGAAGTGGGAGATCGATGTGAAGGCAATGAGGCGTTTTAAATCACGTTGTCCTATAGCCAGGATCGCACCGTAGATAATTGAGATTACCGCCAAGACAAGAATCATCGGAGTGAATGTTTTGCTCGCTTCAGGAAATAGCGAGAGGCAGTAACGAATCATTCCAAAAGTTCCAACTTTATCGAGTACGCCCAACAGCAGCACGGAAGTTCCTGGTGTTGCTGATTCTGCAGCATCGGGAAGCCATGTATGGAGAGGCCAGAGCGGCGCTTTAATTGCAAAAGCTAAAAAGAATCCCAAGAATAGAAAGTTCTGAGTAGTTGAACTCATTTCAAGATCTGAAAGTGCAGCCAGATCAAATGTGTGACCGCCTTGGGCACCTGACATCACATACAGTGCAATGATGGAGGCTAACATCAACAAGCCTCCAAAGAGGCTATAAATTAGAAACTTAACTGCTGCGGCCGATCGCTCCCCTGTGCCGTATCCCCCAATAAGGAAATAAACCGGAATCAACATCGCTTCAAAAATTACGTAAAAAAGGAAGACATCGGTTGCAGCAAAGACGCCAATCATCATTGTTTCAAGAACGAGAATCAAGATATAGAAAGTTTTAACACTCCAACGTCCGCCATGTGCTTCATTCCAACCAGCCAGAACAACAACAGGTGCCAGAATTGTAGACATTAATATCAATACAAGTGCCAAGCCATCTATCCCTAGCGCGTAATTAATGCCAAAGGAGGGAATCCATGCATACTTTTCGACGAATTGAAGTTCTACATTATCTCGTTCAAAACCAACTGCCATCGCGATAGTCGTGCCCAAGACAACCAAAGTTGTAGCTAAAGCTACTTGCTTAGTTAATTTCTCATTTGCTTTAGGAAGACTAACTATTAAAACTGAACCCGCGAGAGGCAAAACCATTAAGAGTGTTAACCACATCATTATTGAGTCACCACCCAAATCGCTGCGACCAGTGCGACTGCACCAATCAAAATTAACATCGCATAACTACGGACAAAGCCGGACTGAATCCTACGCAGAGATGCACCTGAACCTAGCGCCGCTCGCCCAATACCACGAACCGCCCCATCGATTACAACTTCATCGGTCTTAAGTAAAACCTCGGTAAGTGCTTGACCTGGGCGCATAAAGGCAGCTTCATTGAAGCGATCCTGCATAAGATCTTGGCGCGCAATTTTGGTAAAGATTGAAACGTCAGAAGGAGCAACTTCATCAACTTCGTTGAGTGAATACTTAATGAAAGCGAATGCAACACCGATAGCCACCATTGTTAAAGCCATTGCCGAAACTAAGATCGGTGACAAGAGCTCTTCATGCTCTCCATGATCTTCAAACAGCGGTGATAGCCAGTTAACTAAGGCGTCGCCATTGCTCAATAAATATCCTGATGTAACCGAACCTACTGCAAGAATCGCCATTGGCAGCCACATCAGCCATGGGGATTCATGAGGATGTGCCTCTTCATCCCACCGTGATGGGCCTGTAAAAGTCAGGACCATTACCCGAGTCATATAAAAAGCGGTGATCCCTGCGCCTAGCAATGTGACAGTACCAAGAATGATTCCCTTTATGCCGCCAGCGTTAAATGCCGTCTCAATGATCATATCTTTTGAATAGAAGCCAGCAAATGGAGGAACTCCCAAAATTGCTAAGTACCCTAAACCAAAAGTGATAAATGTAATTGGCATAAACTTTCGAAGCGCACCGTATTTGCGCATATTTACTTCATCGTTCATTCCATGCATAACGGATCCTGCTCCAAGGAACATTCCAGCTTTAAAGAAGCCATGAGTGAGCAGGTGCATGATGGCAAATGCATATCCGACTGGGCCAAGACCGGCACCCAAAATCATGTAACCAATTTGCGACATAGTCGAAGCGGCAAGCGCTTTTTTAATATCATCTTTTGCTGTACCGATCAAGGCGCCAAACATCAATGTAATTGCACCAACAATCACAACTAATAGCTGTGCGGTAGGGGCTGCATCAAATATGAAGTTTGATCGAGTAATGAGATACACACCCGCAGTCACCATGGTCGCAGCGTGAATAAGGGCTGAAACAGGAGTTGGACCAGCCATCGCATCGCCAAGCCATGCCTGGAGTGGGAATTGAGCTGATTTTCCTGTAGCTGCAACAAGCAACATAATTCCAATCCCAGTTAGTGCAGCCGTTGATGTGTGCTCGGCCGCAGCTTTTACTCCAGTAAAGGAAACGGTGCCCATCGTGGCAAAGGCAATCATGATGGCAAAGGAGAGTCCCATGTCGCCGATTCGATTCATGACAAAGGCTTTTTTAGATGCAGTTGCATAGGCCGGCTTCTGATTCCAGAATCCAATTAAGAGGTAAGAAGCAAGACCTACGCCTTCCCAACCGACATAGAGATTGAGGTAACTATCACCCAAAACCAGTAACAACATCGAAGCGATAAAGAGATTAAGGAATGCAAAAAAACGTCGACGATCTGGGTCATGAGACATGTAAGAAATAGAGTAAATATGAATCAGGGTACCCACACCTGTAATTAAAAGTACGAAACAGATGGATAGTTGATCAAGAAGTAAGCCAGCGTCAATTTTAAAAGTTCCAACTGAAATCCACTCAAAGAGTTTTTGAGTTATTGGGCGTTCTTCATTTGTACGGTCCAGCATCAATGAGAGTTGATAAAGTCCTACGAAGAACGACGAGGCAGAAAGCGCTGTTGCAAGCAAATGTCCCCACTTATCGCTTCGACGGCCAGAAAGTAAAAGTATTACAGCGCCAGCAAGTGGAAGTGCAATTAGATAGACGAGGCTATTTGAAGTCATCATATTTATCGCTTCAACAAACTAGCATCATCAACGGATGCTGATCGACGTGAACGATAAATCGTCACGATAATTGCCAAACCAACCACAACTTCGCAAGCTGCTACCACCATTGTAAAGAAGGCAATTACTTGACCATTGAGATCACCATTGATACGAGAAAATGTTACGAAAGAGAGATTTGCAGCATTGAGCATTAGTTCAACGCACATAAAAACCACAATTGCGTTCCGGCGAACTACAACGCCAACTGCGCCAATTGTGAAAAGGAGTGCGGAAAGGTAGAGGTAGTTAGCGGCATTCATTTACTTCTCCTCCTCAACACTTGTATCGATAGAGCTAAGTTCAAATTGCGATGGATCCAAAACATCTCCGCGAGCTTTTAAGCTGGCATTAACCGATGCCACCGAAGCCGTGCCATCTGGCAATAGCGCAGGAACATCAACTGCGTTGTGACGGGCAAAAACACCTGGTGCTGGAAGACCAGCGGCATTTGCCAGTGACTCCCCACGAAATCTCTCTATTGAGAGTTGACGCTGTGTTGGACGTTCTTGGATTCGATGATGGTGAGCTAAAACCATAGCGCCAAGGGCGGCGGTAATTAAAAGCGCAGAAACAACTTCAAATGGCCAAACAAAAGTAGAGAATAAAAGTTGTGCAATTCCTTGAACGTTTCCGTCGGCATTTGCCGCCTCGACTCCGACCGCTGTGCGGCCGAGAGATGCACGTGCGAGTAAAGAAACCATTAATCCGCCAAAACCAAGGGCGGCCATAATTGCGATAGGTCGCAAACCGCGGATTGTTTCAGTTAACGAATCCGATGAATCAACGCCAACCAACATAAGAATAAATAGAAAGAGCATCATTACTGCGCCGGTGTAAACAACTATCTGCACAATTCCGAGAAATGGTGCACCTTGTGCGATATAAAAAATAGCCAGGGCGACCATTACAAATGCCATTAAAATCGCTGAGTGAACCGCTTTTTTTACGAGCAACATACCAAGGGCTGCCAAAAAAGTTAGCGGGGCGAGAATCCAAAAGAGCGTCGCTTCTGGCGATGCAGTCTGACCAACTTGTAATGCTAGATCGCTCATTTGTTTACTTCCTGCGATGGATGAGCACCAAGCACGTCACCTTTGTAATAGTTTGAATCATTCATATCTGGGTACATTGGATGTGGTGGCATCAACATTCCTGCACGCAATGGTCCGAGTAAGTCATCTTTTTCAAAGATGAGTTTTTCTCGCGAATCATCGGCAAGTTCGTACTCATTAGTCATTGTTAATGCGCGAGTTGGACAAGCTTCAATACATAACCCACAAAAAACGCAGCGAAGATAGTTAATTTGATAAACCTTGCCATAGCGCTCACCAGGTGACATCCGATGTTCTTCGGTGTTATCAGCACCTTCGACATAGATTGCATCGGCCGGACAAGCCCAAGCGCATAGTTCGCAGCCGATACATTTTTCAAGACCATCTGGGTGGCGATTGAGTTGGTGACGTCCATGGAATCGTTCTTGTGTTGGTGCTTTGACTTCAGGGTATTCAACGGTTTCAGGCTTTTTAAAGATAGTAGAAAAAGTGGTCCAGAATCCCTTCATATGACCGGTCAACCCAACTGAGCCAGGTTGATCTACCTGTGTGAATTCTACTTTCTTTAAATCCATATCGTTGCTTTTTAAAGGTTCAATTTCAGCCACGGTCGCCTCCATTACTGTGTTCAGAAATATTGACTGCAGAAATATTCATTGGCAGCTCTGGAATTGCAAAGCTAGGCGCTGTTGCATCTTTGAACACTATGGATTCCTTCTTCTTCTTTGCATTATCGAAGGCAATGTTGACCACCATGACGAGAAGCACTACAAAGCTAGCGAAGGCCACAACGGTCAATCGAGGTGCGCCTTGTAAGGACATTACTCGAAGTGTTGCAACTACTAAGATCCAAACGATTGACACTGGAATTAAGACTTTCCAACCAAACTGCATGAACTGGTCGTAGCGAAGTCGAGGAAGTGTTCCTCGCAGCCAAACGAATACAAAGAAGAAAACCAAAACTTTTGAGAAGAACCAAATTGCGGTAAACCAACCACCTAACCAATTTTCGGTAAAGCCAAGGAACGGTGGTGCGTGATATCCACCGAGAAAGAGAGTTGTCGCAAGGGCTGAGACAGCTATGATGTTGACATATTCAGCTAAGAAAAAGAGTGCAAATTTGAGTGATGAATACTCAGTGTGAAAACCGCCGACAAGTTCGCCTTCTGCTTCTGCTAAATCAAATGGTGCACGATTAGTTTCACCGACCATTGATATTGCATAGATAACAAAGGATGGGAACAGGACGACTGCATACCAGGTCGTGGATTGAGCGGCCACGATGTCTGATGTTGACATCGAACCTGCATAAATAAAGACAGCTACAAGTGAAAGACCCATCGCTATTTCATAAGAAATTACCTGTGCACTTGAACGGAGCCCTCCGAGAAGTGGATATGTAGAGCCCGATGACCAACCTGCCAAAATAATTCCATAAACACCTACCGAGGCGATAGCTAAGACGTAGAGAACCCCGACGGGAAGATCGGTCAGCTGCATGGCAGTTTTCTGCCCAAAGAGATTTACCGGGCCGGTAATTGGAATCACGGCAAAAGACATAAAGCATGTGGTAGCACTGATAATGGGGGCTACTATAAAGACAATCTTGTCTGCAGCAGCAGGAATGATGTCCTCTTTGAGTGCAAGTTTTACACCGTCAGCCAGAGCTTGGATTAAACCAAATGGACCAACGCGGTTAGGTCCGGGGCGTTGTTGCATGCGACCGACTAAGCGACGCTCTCCCCACACAGAAAGCAGTGTGAGCACAACACAAAAGATAAAGACGAGTAAGGCTTTTACAGTGATTAACCAACCTGGATCTGCTCCGATTAACTGCGCTGTTGTCATAGCTTCACCACCGTAACTACTGCGCCATGTCCAGCGCCTAGGTTTACAAGTAATTGAGAGCCTTGTGAATTACGTGGCGCCCAAATTGCATCGTCATGAATATCTTCAACTAACGCAGCTAAGGTAATTGAACCGTGAGATGTTGAAATCTTTAAGAGATCTCCATCGACAACGCCCATTGCTTGTGCGCGATTTGGCGAAATAACTGCAACGGTTTGGCGCGCTGTACCAGCTAAATTTTCTTCACCTTTCTGAAGTGTGCCAAGATCTAATAAACGGCGCCACGAATTAAGAATGAATTGCTTGTCACTTAGCATTGGGGCATCTGTTGAGTTCACTGGCTTCATTAATGCTCGTGCACCATCCCACGCACCGAGAGATGCAATCTCTTTAGCTGCAGCAGTGACGGTTCCGAGGTTTAATTCAGCACCCATTTCTTCGGCAATCATTGAGAGAATTCGAAGATCGCTGCGATTGAGTGAATCATGAACGGCCGCATCAAATGAACGTGCCCGTCCTTCCCAATTTAAAAATGATCCACTCTTTTCTGTGATTGCGGCAACTGGCAGAACTACATTTGCGCGCGCGCTCACTTCACTTGGAGCGATTTCAAGACTGACAACAAATGCTTTATCAAGGGCTTCAAGGGCTACGGCACTGTTTTTAGAATCTAGTGGGTCGACTCCACCAATAATGAGTGCTCCAATCGAACCTGATTTAACCGCGGCGTAGATTTCATCGCTACTTCGACCAACAGTTGCTGGAAGTGATGGCACGCCCCATAATGCGGCAATATCTACACGGGCTAGCGCATCTATCACGGGACGTCCACCTGGTAATAAGTTTCCAATTGCTCCGGCTTCTAACGCTCCACGCTCGCCTGCACGCCGTGGAATCCAGGCGATCTTCGCACCGGTTGAAACTGCCAAGGCGGCAACTTCCGTTAAAACCCCGGCGCTCTCGCATGCGCGTTCTCCGACGAGAAAAATTGATTGAGCAGTCAATGCCAATGAAGAAAGTGCGGCTGCCTCTTGACTTGGTGCAACCTTTACAAACTCAGCTTTGAGTTTTTCAACTCCAATTGAAAGTTTGCTAGCAATCGCCGTAACTTTCAACGCGCGTTTGCGTACCTGCTTATTTAAGCGCAAGAAAACAATTGGCGACTCTTCTTCGGGTTCAAAGCCAACTAATACAACGTGATCGGCGCGATCGATATCGCGATACGTTGTGGTTGAACTAACTACGTGGGCCGCTAAGAAGTCTCGCTCCTCATCTGAGGAAATCCTGGAACGGAAATCAACATCATTTGTACCTAGTGCAATACGTGCAAACTTGCTATATCCATATGCATCCTCATGTGTTGCACGTCCGCCAACAAGGACTGCCGAAGTATTTGATTTTAAACCATTAGCTGCGGCGGCAATTGCTTCTGGCCAAGATGCTTGAACTAGCACTCCTGCTTCATTGCGTACAAGTGGATGAGTTAAGCGATCAACCGCAGTTACGTATTTAAATGCCCAACGTCCTTTATCGCAATTCCACTCTTCGTTAACTGAGGCATCATCACCAGCTAGCCGACGAAGTGTCTTGCCACGACGAACATCGGTGCGCATATCGCAGCCCGATGCACAGTGCTCGCATGCCGAAGGAGTTGAAACTAAATCAAATGGTCGAGCGCGGAATCTATAAGACGCACCAGTTAGGGCTCCAACTGGACAAATTTGAACTGCATTTCCAGAAAAATATGACTTGAAAGGTTGCTTCTCGTAAATACCAACTTGCTGTAGTGCGCCACGTTCATTAAGAGTAATAAATGGATCGCCAGCAATTTGATCTGAAAAACGAGTACAACGCGCGCATAATACGCAACGTTCACGATCGAGTAAGACTTGGGATGAAATATTAATTGGCTTTTCAAATGTTCGCTTTACGCCTTCAAAGCGCGTTTCCGAGCGACCAGTGCTCATCGCTTGGTTTTGAAGTGGGCACTCTCCGCCCTTATCGCAGACTGGGCAGTCCAGAGGGTGATTAATAAGCAGAAGCTCCATAACACCTTTCTGTGCTTTATCGGCAACAGTTGATGTGAGCTGTGTTTTTACAATCATTCCTGGCTCAACCGGAATTGTGCATGATGCCTGTGGTTTAGGAAATGCTCGACCGTTAATTTCAATATCAACTAAACACTGCCGACATGCGCCGACTGGATCTAACAGTGGGTGATCACAGAATCGAGGAATCTGAATTCCAAGTTGCTCAGCTGCGCGGATTACTAAAGTCCCCTTCGGAACAGTAACTTCAAAACCATCTATAACAACAGTAATCAAGTCCACGATTTCAGTAGTATCCATTTACGCACCTGCCCCAACAAAGAGTGTTGAAGCAACTGGATCAAAGGGGCACCCTTTGTTCGTGATATGTGCAATGTATTCATCACGGAAATACTTAATTGAAGAAGTAATTGGACTCGTTGCGCCGTCGCCTAGAGCACAAAATGAGCGACCTAAAATGTTGTCGCAAAGATCTAGGAGTTTTGCAAGATCCTCTTCTGTACCTTTACCAGCCTCCAAATCGCGAAGAATCTGGACTAACCACCATGTGCCTTCACGACATGGTGTGCACTTTCCACATGACTCATGTTTATAAAACTCGGTCCAACGAAGTACCGCACGGACAACGCACGTTGTCTCATCAAATATCTGTAACGCTTTCGTACCTAACATCGACCCAGCAGCGGCTACGCCTTCGTAATCAAGCGGAGTATCTAAATGATCGGACGTAAAAATAGGAGTCGAGGATCCACCAGGTGTCCAGAATTTTAAGGAATGCCCAGTACGAATTCCGCCAGAGATTTCAAGAATTTGCCGCAAAGTTATTCCAAGAGGTGCTTCGAATTGACCTGGATTATTAACATGGCCCGACAATGAATACAGCGTTGCACCCTTGCTCTTTTCAGTTCCCATCGATTGGTACCACTCAGCACCATTATTAACAATCGCTGGAACTGCTGAGATGGACTCGACGTTATTAACAACGGTTGGACGAGCATATAGACCTGCGATAGCTGGGAATGGTGGACGCAGACGTGGTTGACCCCGAAAACCTTCAAGTGAATCTAATAGTGCAGTCTCCTCACCGCAAATATATGCACCCGCTCCGACGTGTAGAACTAAATCTACTCCATTACCAAGATGACCGGCTTTGTAGGCATCTTCAATTGCTTGATTGAGTCGGCGGACAATATGTGTGACTTCTCCACGGATGTAAATAAAGGCATGCTTCGCTCGGATTGCATGAGCAGCAATAATGCAACCCTCTACTAACACGTGTGGGTTTGCCATGAGTAATGGCATGTCTTTGCACGTACCTGGCTCAGACTCATCGGCATTTACAACTAAGTAGTGATCTTTATTATCGCCCTGCGGAATAAAACCCCACTTCATTCCAGTTGGGAATCCCGCTCCGCCACGACCACGGAGGCCAGAATCTTTGACTAATTGAATAACTTCATCGGGATCCATAGCTAATGCTTTTTTCGAAGCTGTGTATCCACCGTGACGTGTATATGCCTCAATCGTGAATGAATCCTTTTCATCCCAATGCGCTGAAAGTACAGGCGTTAACGCAGTCATTACTTGCCCTCTTTCGAAATCTTTAAACCGAGAAGAGTTGGTTCGCCAGCTTGAACACCTTCGTGTGCTCTTCCATCATTGATCCCCGCCAGAACTGCCGATGCCTCTTTCCACGTTACTAACTTATCTGGACCACGTGTAGGTGGGATTGGATTTCCTTCGCGCATTGAATCAACTAAATCCTTTGAGGATTGCACAGTTTGGTTGTCATAAAACTCCCAATTAGCCATAACTACTGGTGCATAGTCGCAGGCCGCGTTACATTCAATGTGTTCAAGAGAGACTTTCCCGTCTTCAGTAACACCATCATTCTCTACGCCAAGATGCTCTTTAAGACCAGCAAAAATTGCATCCCCGCCCATTACTGCGCATAAAGTATTAGTGCACACACCTACGTGATACTCACCAACCGGCTTGCGCTTGTACTGAGTATAAAACGTTGACACTGCTGAAACTTCTGCCATCTCTAAAGTTAAAATCTTGGCAATAAGTTCAATGCCTTCGCCATTTACGAAACCCACACGTGATTGAACAAAATGTAAAAGCGGCATGATTGCCGAACGTGGTCGTGGATAGCGCTTAACTATTGAATCCATTATCGCGAGATCTTCGCTTGAGTAAGCCATTAGCGGTCAACGCCTCCCATTACTGGATCGATTGATGCGACTGCGGCGATTATGTCGGCGATCATTCCGCCTTCACTCATTGCCGATGTTGCTTGCAAGTTGTTAAAAGATGGCTCTCGGAAGTGCATACGGTATGGACGTGTACCACCATCGGATACAACATGAGCACCGAGTTCACCCTTTGGAGATTCAACTGCTTGATAGACCTGACCGGCTGGAACATGAAAGCCTTCGGTAACTAATTTGAAATGGTGAATGAGTGATTCCATTGAAGTTCCCATAATTTCGCGGATATGGTTAAGTGAATTTCCAAGTCCATCGCTGCCAAGGGCTAACTGTGCGGGCCAAGCAATTTTCTTATCGGCAACCATGACAGGTGCGCCATCTAGATTTTCTAATTTATCAAGTGCCTGTTCGATAATGCGCAGTGATTGTTCTAGCTCGTTCATGCGAATCAAGAAACGACCATAAACATCACACGTATCGGCAGTGACTACATCAAAGTCATAGTTTTCATATCCACAATATGGCTGCATTTTACGTAAGTCCCACGGAAGACCGGTCGAGCGAAGTACTGGACCAGTGATACCAAGCGTTGTAGCTCCAGCTAAATCAAGATAGCCGATCCCCTGTGTTCGTTTTAACCAGATTGAGTTTCCGACAAGAAGGTTTGTGTTGTCCTTAAAGTTTTTGCGCATCAGTTTTACTGCATCACGAATCTTTGAAATTGCACCTTCCGGAAGATCTTGTTGAACTCCGCCTGGGCGGATATAAGCCATATTCATGCGTAAACCCGAGATCATTTCAAAGATATCTAGAACAATTTCACGTTCGCGAAAAGCAAAAAACATTGGCGTAATTGCGCCGAGTTCGAGAGCACCTGTACCAAGGGCGACCATATGGGATGAGATACGGTTGAGCTCCATCATCATCACGCGAATAACGCTGGCACGCTCTGGAACGTCATTAGTAATGCCAAGAAGTTTTTCTATCGCTAAGCAGTAAGCAGTCTCATTAAAGATTGGCCCTAAGTAATCCATACGCGTTACGAAAGTTGTTCCTTGCGTCCAACTACGGTACTCCATGTTCTTTTCAATTCCTGTGTGCAAATATCCAATACCGCAACGGACTTCCGTGACAGTCTCTCCTTCTAGTTCAAGAATTAAACGAAGAACTCCGTGAGTAGATGGGTGCTGCGGCCCCATATTTACGACTACGCGCTCTTCTTTAGTCGAACCAATTTCTTGAACGAGTGAATCCCAATCCCCACCAGTTACTGAAAAAACCGTTCCTTCGGTGGTTTCGCGAGAAGGTGCGTATGGGTCAAATGTTGTCATGAATAGCTCCTACGTTCACTAGGCGGAGGAATTGTTGCGCCTTTATATTCAACTGCAATTCCACCTAATGCGTAATCTTTGCGTTGAGGATGGCCCTGCCAATCATCTGGCATCAAAATCCGAGTTAAACCTGGGTGAGAATCAAAGATTATTCCAAACATGTCAAAGGTTTCGCGCTCATGCCAGTTATTGCCCGCCCACACCTCAACTAATGATGGGATGTGCGCATCGGCCTCTGAAACCGAAACCTCGAGACGAACGCGACGATTATTTGTCATGGAGAGGAGTGGATACACAGCTACAAGTTCGCGACCAGTGTTGTTTGGGTAATGGATACCAGAAACTCCCATGCACATTTCAAACTTCAATGTATCGCGTAAAACCAAGGAAATTTCAACTAATTTTTCACGCTTTACATGCAGTGTTAGTTCGCCACGATCAACAATTACGCGCTCAATGGAGGCTGAAAACTCGGGGTAAGCACGCTCTAAATCATCAACTAAACCATCGAAATAGCCACCATAAGGACGTTCTGATGAGCCTGTCGATGCCGCGCTTCTAACTAGACCACCATAACCGGAGGTATCACCCGTACCACGTGCCCCAAACATTCCAGAATCAGTCATTTATGCAAGCAAACCTTTCATCTGCTGAGTTGGTTTCGCATTCATCGCAGCGAGTTCAACTTCCTTAATAATTTGCGCACGATTAGCGCCGAGTTTTTCATCATAGATTTTTTCATGAAGCTTTAAAATTGCATCCATTAACATTTCTGGGCGGGGTGGACAGCCGGGAAGGTAAATATCAACAGGCACTACGTGATCTACACCTTGGACAATTGCGTAGTTATTAAACATTCCACCTGAAGAAGCGCAAGCACCCATCGCAATAACCCATTTGGGTGCCGACATCTGATCATAAATTTGGCGCAATACTGGAGCCATTTTATTCGACACTCGTCCGGCAACAATCATTAAATCTGCCTGACGTGGAGATGCGCGAAAAACCTCCATACCAAAACGCGAAATGTCATACTTTGCAGCCGATCCAACGGCCATCATTTCAATTGCACAACAGGCAAGACCAAAAGTTGCTGGCCACAATGAATTCTTGCGCATGTAACCAGCAAGTTTTTCAACGGAAGTTAATAGAAATCCACTTGGAATTTTTTCTTCAAGACCCATTTCTTAATCCCACTCCAATCCGCCGCGCCGCCACACGTATGCATAAGCAATAAATACGGTGCCAATAAAAATTGCCATTTCAACTAAGCCAAAGAGTCCTAATTGATCAAATGTGACTGCCCATGGGTAAAGAAAAACGATCTCAATATCAAAAATAATAAATAGCATCGCCGTTAAAAAGTATTTAACTGGAAAACGTCCACCCTCTGCAGCTTGTGGAGATGGTTCGATTCCGCATTCATATGAATCTAACTTTGCACGGTTATAACGGGCAGGACCTGTGAGCGCACCTGCAACTACCGAGATTAAGGCAAAGGCAAAGCCAATTGCCCCTAGTGCGAGAATCGGCACATATGGATTAGATGTGGATATCACGTACGAAATCTTAGAGTCGTATGGCCTATGCCAATGACCGCTAACCCTTTATCCCGATGTGAACTGCAACAACCCCAAAAGTCAGATTTTTCCAGATTACCGAACTCCAGCCTGCGAGCTCCATCGCCTTTGCCAGACCCTTTTGATTTGGCCATGCCCTGATTGATTGCGCTAAATAGAGGTAGGCATCGGGATTTGACGCTGTTTTCCGAGCTATTGCGGGCAAAGCGCGCATCAAATACCCCATATATAGGCTACGAAAAGGGCGCCATGTGGGGTGGGAGAATTCAACAACGACCATTCGCCCCCCTTTCCTAACCACACGTAGCGCTTCGGCGAGCGCTTTGTTGTAATCCACTGTGTTTCGCAAGCCAAAAGAGATCGTTGCTACATCGAAGCTCTCATCATCAAAGGGCAGATTTAGGGCATCGGCCTTGGAAAAGTTCAGATATGGGCGGGATTTTCGACCCTGAGCGAGCATTCCCTCAGAAAAATCAGTTGACAGTACGGTTGCGCCGGCTTTATGCAAGGGCTCTGAGGAAGATCCCGGTCCGGCGGCAATATCGAGAATTGTCATGCCAGGGGCTGGTGCGATTATTTTCGTTGCCGCTTTGCGCCAGGCTTTAGTCCTGCCAAGAGACAGGAGATCATTGATGAAGTCATAGCGTTTGGCCACACCATCAAACATCGCCGCAACCTCTTTAGGATCTTTGCCGAGATTAGCGCGGGACATACATGCATTCTCCCTTGAAGTAGGCTCATCCACAACTTCATCGCCCAAGGAGATTTCCCTCATGGTTTTGCCGGCTCCATGCCCTCGCTAGTCTCAGTAACAACGACCCATCTTGGTAAACACTTGCCTCTTCTCGATCTTTTACCTGATTCGAATCCAGTTGCTTGGGTTCGCAACGGAGAAGGTTTAGTTGGTTGGGGTGTTTATGCAACAACAACCGTAAGTGGCCCGAACCGCTTTGCCGATGCACGTAACTGGTGGTTGAAACAACTTGAAAGCTTTGCGGTAACAAATTCTGTACATGGAAATGGAACAGGCCCAGTTCTATTTGCATCCTTTTCTTTTTCGGCAGAGGATGAATCAGTCTTAATTATTCCGGAAGTAATCGTCGGAAAGAAAGCAGAGAAATCTTGGATCACTTGGATCGGTCCATCCCCCCAACCAGATTTGAAATCTCTCTCTCCGCAATTAATTCCCACCTCGATTTCTTGGGATGTTAACAACGATGCAGATAGCGCATGGAAAGCTCGGGTATCTACTGCAGTTAATCGAATCCAAGGTGGTGCTCTTGATAAAGTTGTACTTGCCCGAGATTTCACTGGAAGTGCCGAAGAAGATATTGAGCCGCGAACGATCTTAAGAAAGTTAGCAGTCGAATATCCCTCGACATGGAGTTTTGCAGTATCCGGATTAATCGGTGCTACACCTGAATTACTACTGAGATTGAGCCGTAAAATGGTTACTTCTCGAGTTTTAGCTGGGACAATTAGTAGAACCGGTGATGACGAGCGCGATTTAGCGCTTGCGGCATCTCTTGCTCGTTCTTCGAAAGATTTAGAGGAACATATCTATGCTGTGCGATCTGTTGCCGATGCTCTTGAACCACTGTGTACTTCAACAAATGTTCCTGAGTCGCCATATGTCTTGCACTTAGCAAATGTCATGCACTTAGCAACCGATGTAACTGGTGCTTTAGCTGAAAAATTGGCCCATGTTGATGCTTTTACAATCCTTGAAAAACTTCATCCTTCAGCGGCAGTCTGTGGTACACCGCGAGAACAGGCTGCTTTATTAATAGCCGAGATTGAAGGAATCTCACGTGGTAGATACGCCGGTCCAGTTGGTTGGATTGATGCCGCCGGAGATGGAGAACTTGGGATTGCACTTCGATGTGGTCAGATTAAGGGGCGAACAATTCGAATCTTTGCTGGTTGCGGGATAGTTGCCGGATCCGATCCCGACAAAGAGCTAGCAGAGAGTGAAGCCAAACTAATACCAATGCGAAGTGCTTTAATTAAATAGAACTCATTTTTTCATAAATCGATTTCAAGTATTGCGCATTAGCATCACGTGATTGAACCTTAGCGACTACAACAGAGACACCTTTGATCGGCTTCGTCAATTCATTCTTAAGTTCTGCAATAGATGTAATCGTTGTTGAAGGTACTCCAAATGACTTTGCAATAGCTGCAGGGTCTAAACCATGAGGGGTTCCAAATACTTTTTCAAAGCCTTCGATCCCACGTTGTGAAAGTGTTGAAAAAATTCCACCGCCATCATTATTAATTACAATAAACTTACAGTTAATATCTTCGCACTCAATTAACCCAGTGATGTCATGAAGAAAAGCTAAATCTCCAAGTACTGCAAAAGTTTGAAGATGTCCCGACGCTACACCCAATGCCGAAGAGATATTCCCATCAATCCCTGCTAAACCTCGGTTTGCATAGGTAGTTACGCCAAAGCGAGGAGTTGCAAAGCCCTCAAAGTCTCGAATTGGGCGTGATGAGGACATAAATAGAGCTGATCCATCTGGAATCGCCTCTCCTATCTGCCTTGCAATCGCAGCTTCGTTCCAGCCATCGAGTTCGTTAATTAATTTCGCACAGCGCGCTGAGTATTTCTGCCATTGAGCAATCCAATCTTCGGATGCCATCACATTGTCTAACAGCGGAATTTCAGTAAAGCGCTTTTCTGCAGACCGATCGCTATCAACTGTTGCGATTCGTGGATCAATAACATAAATCAATGGTGCCAATCCAACAAGTGCATTGATCGATCGTGAAAGTGTTGTACGCCCTATAACAATGACGGCTTGCGGAACTAAAACACTTCTTACTTGGGCTGCGGCTAAGAAAATCGAGGCGTGTGCGATCGCGTGCGGAAAAGTAAGTGGATCTTCTGCAATTATTGGCCAATCAAGTTTCTTAGCAAATGTACTCACCTCATCCACACTTAATCCGCCGCGATCATGGCCAATCACTAAAACTCCACGACTTGCCTGCACTTTTAGTTTTACTGCGCTCTTGCGAGATTCAAATGAAGGCGTGGCGATTTCAATCTCATCCAACCACTCAGCTGATTCATCAGGCAACAGCGGTTCATCAAACTGGAGATTCAAATGTACGGGACCGAACCGTAAGCTATCCAAAGGTAATTCCATTGGAAAAACTGGTCCGTCAATATCGGCAAAATATCGAACGGCTTTTCCAAAGATTCGTGCCTGCTCTGTAGTTTGATTTGCACCCGTGCGCCGAAGCATTGCCGGGCGATCAGCGGTTAAAACTAGCAATGCAGCATTCGTGTGGTTTGCTTCTAAAACCGCGGGGTGGAAATTCGCAACTGCCGTACCACTTGTGCAAACGATAGGCACAGGTCTGTGAGTAGATTTAATAAGACCCAGTGCAAAAAAAGCTGCGGTGCGCTCGTCGATTCGAATATGAATTTTAATAAGTCCGCGTGTAGCAGCAGCGTTGAATGCCAGCAAAAGAGGTGCATTTCGAGAGCCAGGAGAGACCACTACATCGGTGATGCCGGCTTCAATAATCTGACGAACTACTGTCCGAGCTAACGCTGTCGAAGTATTCATTCATTCCACCCATTATTCTTAATACCTTGTTCTGCTCCAGCAGTCCACACCATGCGAATTCGATTCTTCCACCAGTTTAAGCGCTCGTTCGACACTGCAAACTTATTTAACGCCGAAGCATCTGGTTTTACATCTGTAACCTCAATTGTGCCGTCGATAATGGGAAGTTCACCAACATCTACTGCTAGTAAGGCTCCTGTTCCTAAACCACATGCATAATCCAGTTGCGAAATCGCAGCAGCAAGCTTTAGTCCATGCGAAATTCCAACCGCGCTCTCTAGCGCGCTTGAGACCGCAACTGGAAGAGAATAGTGACGTGCAATTTCTAAAGCTTTGGTGATACCACCAAGTGGCGCCACTTTGAGCATCACTATATCTATTGCACCTGAAAGATCTAGAGTTAATGGATCTTTGGCCTTTCTAATGATTTCATCACCAGCAATCTTTACTCCCGTGAGATGTTTTAACTCGCGAAGCTCCTCGATCGTTGAACAAGGTTGTTCGACATACTCAATCTCGCCCACTTGAGTTAAGAATGCATGAGCCTGGTTAACACTCCATAATCCATTAACGTCTAAGCGAATTTTTGCATCTGGGCGAAGCGCTCGGACGCAAGCAATTCGAGCTAAATCTATCTCCGGCTCTCCACCAACTTTAATTTTCACAACTTTAGTCCCCTCAAATGCATTAAGGAGTTTTTCAATTTCTGTTGGATCATCTATAGCCGGTAACGTGGCATTAACTTCAATTCTCTGCCGCACTGCTGCCGGCGTTTCAACAAAAGCGGCTTCTATACCGCTTAAGAGCCATGGCACTGACTCTTCATAACTGTATTCAAGGAAGGGAGAAAACTCGCCCCATCCCTGTGATCCCTCAAAAAGTGCGACTTCTCGGGAAGTGACTGAACGAAAGTCAGTCTTAGTCGCCAGTGCAACGACTTTGAGCGAGCCTAATATTGAATCAAGCATCGATTAAGGACGCTTTGGAAATTTTTCAAAGTTTGGTGCACGTCTTTCTTTATATGCATCACGGCCCTCTTGACCCTCTTCACTCATGTAAAAAAGAAGTGTCGCATCGCCAGCAAGTTGCTGCACGCCTGCCAAACCATCATCGGCAGCGTTTAGACTTGATTTCAGTAAACGGAGCGCTAATGGTGAGTTGCGAAGCATTTCTCGACACCATGAAACCGTCTCACTTTCTAAGTCATTCACTGCCACTACAGTATTTACCAATCCCATATCAAGCGCTTCTTGTGCATCATATTGGCGAGTCATAAACCAAATCTCGCGCGCTTTTTTCTGACCTACGTGGGCTGCAAGGAGGCCTGCTCCGTATCCTCCATCAAATGAACCAACTCTCGGACCTGTCTGGCCAAATTTTGCATTGTCGGCGGCAATTGTTAAATCGCAAACGACATGAAGCACATGTCCTCCACCAATGGCCCAACCAGCGACCATCGCAACAACTGGTTTCGGTGTTCGACGGATCTGCACCTGAAGATCTAGAACGTTGAGCCGGCCGATACCTTTTTTTGCTAACGTATCATCGCCAAGGTAGCCATCATCGCCTCGGACGGTGATATCTCCACCTGAACAAAAAGCTTCAGTACCTTCGCCGGTTAATATAATTACACCGACCTCTTCATTGTCACGAGCTAATGAGAAAGCCTGCATTAACTCAATAATGGTTTGAGGACGAAATGCATTGTGAATTTCAGGGCGGTTGATAGTGATTTTCGCCATGCCATCACCTATTTGATATTTGATATCAATAAACTCCTCGCCACCCGGCGCTATTACCCAGGCGGGAATCACACGGCTACCAAACTCACGATTAATCGGCTTGCTCACATTTCCTCCATTATCGTCGCTAGCGATAGCCTACGGCTGCAATGGACATGTCGTCACAACGAGAAATACTTCGAGCCAACCCTGCGTGGTCAATTCCGCAGTTAGCCGCCGAAATCACGGCCGCCCTCGTTGGAAATGGCCCTGCCCTGAGCTTTGGCGAGGTCCGCACTAAAAACCTATCCAATGAGTTCGCCATGGTTATTGGTACAAGTGGCAGCACAGGTTTAATAAAAGAGGTCGCTTTCACTCGGGCCGCCCTCATTTCATCGGCGCAAGCATCTAACTCATTCGTTGGTGCAACGCCTGGGTCACAGTGGTCACTTCTACTTCCTATCAATCACATCGCAGGCGTCAATGTAATTCTTCGGTCAATGGAACTTGGCACTCTTCCACTTGACCTTCGCAATTTCGAAGGAGAGTATCCACCTGTAGATTTTACCTCGATCGTTCCAACTCAACTTTTTAGAGCTCTAAATTCAGATGAGCGCATGCTTCGTCATTTGCAGAGCGCTAAAACTGTTTTAGTTGGAGGCGCTGCTTTGGCTCAAAGCCTTCGAGAACAAGCAGAGGTTGAGGGTATTAATATTGTTGAAACATATGGAATGACTGAAACATGTGGTGGATGCGTTTATGATGGTCGCACCTTAAATGGAGTGGAAGTTGCAATTAATGATCAGGGTGTTATAAAAATTCGTGGCGCTGTGATGGCAAGTGATTATCTGAACTCATCAAATCTCTTTGAGCTCCACAATGGTTGGTTCACTACAAATGACCTTGGTGAAATAAATGATGGGAAACTGATTGTACTTGGTCGTGCTGATGATGTAATTATTACTGGAGGAGAAAATCTTTCACTCATGGCAATCGAAGCGGTGCTCTCAGTTCGATTTCCAGATATGGAGTGCGCAGCTTTTGGAGTCAAAGATCCTCAGTGGGGACAAGCTCTTCACATTGCAATTGTTGGCAAAGCTAATGAGAATGAAATTTCGCTTTATTTGGAGGGCGCACTCGGGCAAATAGCAAAGCCAAAAGGCATTCATTCGATTGAATCACTACCATTGCTCGGTATTGGGAAAGTTGATCGTTTAACTCTTGCAAGGATGGTTAGAAATGAATAGATGGATTCTTGGAGCGCGCCTACGCACTTTACCGGCATCTTTTGCGCCAGTACTAGTGGCATCGGCACTAGCTGGCAGCGATTTCAATTGGTTTCGCGCCGCTTTGGCACTAAAAGTTTCTTTGTGGCTGCAAATCGGCGTGAATTTCGCAAATGATTATTCAGATGGAATCAAGGGAACCGATGCCAATCGTATTGGACCTACTCGACTCGTTGGCAGTGGCTTGGCAACTGCCCGGAGCGTAAGAACTGCGGCCTTCATTTCTTTTGGTATCGCATCAATCTGCGGCCTTTGGTTAGCCGTATTAACTTCGCCCATATTAATCGGGGTCGGTATTTTATCTATCGCAGCAGCCTGGAGTTATACCGGGGGGCGAAGGCCGTACGGTTACATTGGATTTGGTGAAATTTCAGTCTTTGTCTTCTTTGGCCTAATAGCAACGGTTGGAAGTTTCTATGTCCAAACTCAGAGGATTACCTTAATGAGTTTCATAGTGGCGATTCCAGTGGGCGCACTCTCGTGTGCCATCCTTGCAATTAATAACCTACGAGATTTGAACCAAGATGCAATTGCTGGAAAAAGAACCCTTGCAGTACAAATGGGGGATGCCGCGGCTAGGCGCGCATTTGTTGCTCTACTAGTTATCACCCATATCTCGGCGGTCGCTACCTTTAAACCAGCCGTTCTTATAACTTTACTTGTAGCACCACTGACACTCTCATTAGCTCGCCAAGTGATAGGCGGCGCATCTGGAGCGGCATTGATCCCACTCTTAGGTAAGACTGGAAAACTCCAGCTTATCTTTTCGGCAATCTTTGCGGTGGCCTTGGCGATACAATAAAACCATGTCACGCATCATTCCATTAGTTCTCATCTTTGGTGTAACTATTTATGCCCTAATTGATTGCGCCCGTGCCGATGAATCTCAGATTAAGAACCTCCCAAAGTGGGGTTGGTTACTTTTAATTATCCTTCTGGGACCACAGGCGGTTGCGATTGGACCAATTGCGTATTTAATTGCCGGAAGAAATAAACCAAAAGGTTTCAAGCGACCACAGCGACGAATATTGCCGCCAGATGATGACCCTGATTTCTTAAGAAAGCTTTAAAGTCCCGAATAGGTATGTTTGCCCGTTCCCCATATATTGACATATACGTAGTTAAATAAAAATGTGGAGCCGGCAAATAAACACAGCCATGCCGCACGGCGCCCTCGCCAACCAACCGTTACACGAGCATGTAAATATGCCGCATATGCAACCCAGGTAATAAAGGCCCATGTCTCTTTTGGATCCCAGCCCCAATATCGACCCCATGCGCTCTCAGCCCAAATAGCTCCGGCAATAACAGCGAAAGTCCATAATGGAAAAACAAATGCGACTAAGCGGTATGACAATTGATCCAGGTATTCAAGAGTTGGTAATCGCTTTGCCCATGGAGTTCGTTCACCTTTTGACTCCATTGAATCTAGATACAAGTAGGCAGCAGCAATCGCATTTGCAAGTAAGAACACTCCGCCCGAAATAATCGCTGCCGAAACATGGATAACTAGCCATGTTGATTTAAGTGCTGGGACTAATGGGGCACTAGGAACATAAAGAACAGCAACGGCTGTGCCAAGAGTTAATAAAACTGCAATTGAAACAAGTAGGCCCAACCAGCGCACATCATATTTGCGAAGCGCGGCCAGATAAGCACCTGAAAATGCCAATGCTCCAGTTATAGAAAACTCATACATATTGCCCCAAGGGACGCGTCCTGCAGAAATTCCTCGAGCGATGACGCCGGCGAAAAGAAGTAAAAATCCAAGACCCATCATTGCCGTTGCGATTCGCGCAACTTTTTCTGTCCGCTTGTAGTCGAAGATTTTTCCGCTTAAGACATCCGGAATTCTTACCGCCCAAGCCGTCTCAACAGCATGAGCGAAAAAGGAGATGGTGTAAACCGCCATTGAAGAATAGATCAAGTAGTTAGAAAGGTAGGCCCAAGTACGTGACATTTAAATCTCTCCCTTTAATACACTTATTAACTTAGTTAACTCTTGCTCTAAGCCTGGCGTTGCATTCTTTGCTAAACCTGCAACTTCTACTTCACTTCCAAATCGAATCCAAATTCGTCGACGTCGAGTAAACAAAGATGCAAGTAGTCCAAGGATGGCAACAATAGCGCCGAGAAGGGCATAGTGCTTGCCAGGATCGTCAACTATTTGGAGATTAACCCACTGGACATATCCTTCAAATGTTATTGAGCCACCCGTATATGTGAAAGTCTCACCGGGTTTTAGTGATTTCAAACCAAGTGTCTTAAGCGTGGATGTATCTAGTCGATAAACAGATTGTGGAACTCCTGAATCTAAACCTAAATTTCCACTCCAAGCCGAGAGTAATAGCCGAGGATCTAACGCCTGAGGAAATACGCTGATAGCTCCATTTCCATTGCTTCTTGCATATGTTGGTACAAAGGATCCTACAAAACCTACTTGCGGAATAGCATCCGGAACTTTTATTGCACCGATTGATCGTAGGTTGCCATCTTGTGGAAGAAATGGGATTGGACCCTGCAATGCCACATTACCTCTTGAATCTCGTACCGTCACTATTGGAGAGTAACCATTGGCCTGAAGGTAGATTTTTGTATTTCCAATTGCCAATGGAGAGTTCACTTTAATTACTCGCCTTTCGGGAATTGAGAGATCTCCCTGCCGGAGCGTGATATTGAGTGTGTAATCCTCAGGTGCATTTGTTACAACGTTATACGAGGCATCAAATTTATCAACAGTCACAATGAAATTCGCAAGCTTTCCATCTTTGAAGAGTTTCCCATACGCTAACGAGTCATAACTGGTTGGTGTATTAACAAATCTCTCGCCAACATTTAGAATTGCCTCGCCGCGCATTCCAAAGAGCGAGGAAAAAGAGATTCCTAATAAAATTAAAATAAGTGCCACGTGAAAAAATAAATTACCCGTTTCGCGCAGATAGCCCTTTTCGGCAGAAATAGTGCCGTCTCTTTCAAGGATTCTAAATCGATTAGTCTTAAACCAGGTTCGAGCTAAATATAATTCTCCTCCACTAGCAGCCCACGTCGAGAAGAACTCCATTCGGTTAAGATTTTTAGGTGTAGCGGGTGGAAGTGAGCGCATCGCTTGAAAATGTTCGATTGTGCGCGGGAGTACACAACCAATTAGTGAGATGAAAAGCAGAATATAAATAGCGCTAAACCAGGCAGAACCGTATACATCAAAGAGTGAGAATCTATCCATCCACTGTGAAAGTTCGGGATCGCGCTTAAAATGAGCAGTAACTGCCATTGGGTTCTGTGTGCGTTGGGGAATAAGAGAACCAGGAACTGCGGCAATACCTAAGAGCATTAAAAGGATAAGCGCAGTGCGCATGCTAGTTAATTGACGCCATCCAAATCGCAATAAATCAACGCTGCTTAACTCTGGAAGCTGAACCTCTTGGCTCATTTACACTACCGGAATAAAATCTGAAATAAGTGAGCGCATTGAGTTGATGATCTGACCCCATGTGCCAGTTACCTGAAGGAACCCCAAAGCAATAAGAAAAACGCCTCCAATTTTAGAGATCAAATCTCCACGTCGAACTAAGAACTTGCGCAATTTTTCGGAACGATCGAAAAAAACTCCTGAAGCTATAAATGGAAGACCTAATCCAAGACAATAACCAAGTGAGAGAAAAGCCCCTCGCATCGAACTTGATTCTTGAAATGCTAAAGTTTGGACGGCTGCAAGAGCCGGACCGATGCAAGGCGTCCAACCAATTCCAAATAGAAAACCGAGTAATGGTGCACCAATTAAGCCACTAGTCGTCTTCATCTGTGGTCGAAATGTACGTACCATAGGAAATTTTCCCAGGAAGATAAATCCCATGAAAATAGTTAATACACCCAGAACTCTAGAAATAATTTTCTCATTGGCCGCAAGTTGATTACCTAAACCTCCAAAGATAACTCCGTACGAGATGAATACAATTGAGAAGCCTAAAACAAACAAAAGTGAGCCTAAAAATACTTTACCTCGGTTATTTGAAAATCCTGCGGCAAATGATAAATAGCCTGGAACTAAAGGAAGTACGCATGGGGATAGAAAGGAGACAAGGCCAGCAATTACTGCAATTGGAAAAGCTGTAATCAAAAAACCATTAAGGATTTGCTCTACAAAGAAATCTCTCATTCGTTACTCACGGTTTCGATTAACTTAGATAGTGAAGCCACTGTGATAGCTCCTGAAATTCGTCCAGCGACTTTCCCATCTCGATCAATTACGACTGTTGTGGGAATTGCATTTGCGGGTAGTGAGCCTTTAAAGCCTATCAAGATTGAGTCATCAATCAGTGTTGGATATGGGATTTGAAATCGACGTTGGAATGCCTCTGCCGTCGGAAGATTATCACGGGTAAGAATTCCAATAAATGTGGTTTCCTTATATTTTTTGGACAAAGCAATTAGCGTTGGCATTTCGGATCTGCAAGGTGCGCACCAAGATGCCCAAACATTTACTACAGTAACTCGACCAGAGACATGTGAATAATTTGTTCCTGAAAGAGTCATTCCTGTTAATGAAGGTGCTTCGATTCGATCTTGAGATTTGATAAGTGTCACTAAACCGTTACCCGAAACAAAACTCTCTTGAGCACTTGACGCTCCGCCTCCGCCTCCGCTGCAACCGGCCAATATAAGTGCTACAACTATGAAACTTAGATATCTGTAAAAAAAACTCATAGTCATTTCTTTGGCAATAGGTGACGTGCAGGTTCGGAGTAAGTTAAGCCAGAAATTAACCCGTCATTATCAAAATGAATACTTGTGACAGATGCTAATGAACATTCGCGTTTACGAGGATCGTGCAGCAATCGACGGTTCTCAATGGCACTTCGTAGAATCCAAATAGGGAGTTGGTGTGAGACACAAATAGCATCTCTGCCTTCTGCTTTGTCACGAGCGAAAAAGATTGCAGCAAGCATTCGTGCTATTTGCTCTTCATACGGCTCTCCCCAAGATGGTTTCCAAGGATTCCATAAGTGTCGCCATGCTGCTGGGTGGCGCAAAACTCCGTCACCAACCCCAAAAGCTTTGCCTTCAAAAATATTTGAAGCTTCAATTAACCGCTCATCGGTTGTGACTGCCACATTGTGTGCTTGCGCAATTGGGGCTGCGGTTTCCTGTGCACGTTGCAAAGGTGAAACATGTAAAGCACCCAGGTCAATTGATTTTGACCAATCTCCTAAAACCACTGCCATCTCTTGGCCTCGTTGCGAGAGTTTCCAGCCTGGCTGTCGACCGTAGAGAATTTTGGCCGGGTTTTCTACCTCACCGTGACGAATAACATGGACCGTTGAACTCATTGCGCAAGCATAAAGCCTCTCTTGTAGGCCAAGTTAGTTAAGGTAGTGACATGGCACTCACAGCGAAGCGAGCGGCCTTTTTTGATGTCGATAACACGCTTATCCGTGGTTCAACCATCTACCTCCTTGGTCGCGGCATGTATCAGAGGGGCTATTTCACCAAAAGAGATATCTCACGATTTGTTTTGGCAAATCTGAGATTTCGCTTAACAGGAAAAGAAAATAAAGAGGAGATCGCGCGATTCCAAAAATCAGCTACGGATTTTATTGGCGGCCACTCTGTAAAAGATGTAGAAGCAATCGCCCAAGAGATTTATGATGAGTATGTATCGCCAGCGATTTGGCAAGGCACAATTGAGATCGCCCAAAAACATCTTTCGAACAATGAAGAAGTTTGGTTAGTCACTGCCGCTCCGGAAGATATGGCCGTTTTGATTGCAAATCGCTTAGGATTTACAGGCGCTCTCGGAAGCAAAGCTGAAATTAAAGATGGTGCATACACTGGCGCAATGTTGGGTGCCTTATTACATGGGAAGGAGAAGGTCGTTGCTGTTCAAGATTTAGCAAAGCGGACAGGCTTAAATCTATCCGAATGTTATGCCTACTCTGATAGCAACAATGATCTTCCTTTGCTGCAATGTGTGGGTCATCCATCTGCGATTAATCCTGATGCAATTCTCGGACTTCGAGCAATGGCCGAAGGGTGGCCAATTTATGATTTCCGTAAAGCCCGTTTCATTGGAAAGGCAGTCTCCCCGCTGGTCGTACGCTTGGCAGCGTTGGTGACATGGCTTACTCCCCGCAGAAAGCGCAGTTAATTACCCATTACGTACTAAAGCCCAGTAATGTTAGCAAGTTATGGAAATGCGCTCTTTCTCCGACTACTTACGTAGTATCGATGACGCTTCCTTTTTGGAGTTATTTACTGCCAGGCCTGATTTAATTACACCGGTACCTCCAGATATAACATCTCTCTCCGTCCGGGCTTGTTCGGCGCCTAGTTTGGCGCGGGCGATTGACTCGCTCAACCAATGGCAGTTTCAAGTATTAGAAGCGGCAGGAACACTCAACGAACCCTTTTCAGTCAAATCATTAGTTGCACTCACCCATAAAGCGGCCACCAGTGCTCTTGAGCATTTAATTGCTATCGGTCTTGTATATCCATCCAATGATGGCATGCGACTTCCATCTCAACTTCGAGATTTAATTGGTAATGAGCCGGCAGGACTTGGGCCGACTTCGCTGGCGAAACTTAAGCTGGCAGATTTAGAGAACGCCCCGGCCGACGCGAAAAAAGTATTGGAGCGTCTTATATGGGGACCTCCCCGTGGCAGCGTTGGTGACATTAAAAACCCCGGAGCTGGAGTTGGATGGTTATTGGAGCGCAAATTCTTAGTACCTCTAGATCAACGCACAGTTATTTTACCGCGTGAAGTGGGCTTATACCTGCGTGGTGGGAAAACACACAAAGAAATGTTCATTACTGCACCAACGTTGTCTGGAGTTAAACGAGATGAGCATCAAGTCAATCGTGCAGCAATTGCAAATATTTCGACGGTTTTGCGTTGGGTTGAAGAGCTACTTAATTTCTGGGCGGAAGAGCCTGCAGATGCGCTTCGAGCCGGAGGATTGGGCGTACGTGATTTAAAAATTATCGCAACTCACCTCGGACTCGAAGAATCATGTACGGCATTTATTGTGGAGTTAGCGTACTTGGCCTCTTTAATAAGTGTTGACGCAGCCAATCGGATTATGCCAAGCAATAAATTCGACATTTGGTTAATGCAAACACCTTCAGATCGATGGCAAGCGATTGCATCTGCATGGTTAATTACTTCACGTGTTAGTGGTTTAGTTGGGCGGGCCGAGGCGAAGAATGTTGCCGCTTTGGGACCGGAACTAGATCGTGTTAACGCTGCTCGTGTGCGTGCATTAACACTCTCAATTCTTACTGAGAATGAGTCTGTGGCACCTGAGAGTAAGAGTTTTAATGAGTTACTTGCTTGGCGTGCGCCGGTACGAAGAAACTCCTCTTTGCAGGAAGAGCTAGCCGCTTGGACTCTGCGTGAAGCTGAATGGTTAGGAATCACTGGCCAAGGTGCAATTTCGAAGTACGGTGTTCGTTTCCTTAACGGAGAAGAATTGGATTTAATAAATCGTGATCTACCTAAAACTGTGGACCACATCTTGATACAAAGCGACAATACGGCGATTGCGCCGGGACCGCTAGAACATGAAATATCACAACAGTTAGCGATTATGGCCGAAATTGAAAGTCGCGGTGGTGCAACGGTTTATCGCTTTAGTGAAGCTACTATTCGTCGCGCGCTAGATCATGGAAAAACTGGCGATGAGATTAGATCTTTTTTAACCAAAACCTCCAAAACACCTATGCCGCAGCCACTTGAATACTTAATTACCGATGTTGCCAAAAAGCACGGCAAGTTGCGAGTTGGGAATACATCATCTTTTATCCGCTGTGAAGATACTTCTCTTATCTCACAAATAATGCTTGACAAAAAATTAGAGATACTTTCACTTCGTCGAATCGCACCTGAAGTTGTTATCTGCGATCACGATGCCAATGAACTCATGCGTCATTTACAAGAATCCGGGTATTTACCTGCAGCCGAATCTGCCAATGGTTTGATGTTGATGGGCACTCGAGCAAATCGGGCTTTGACTAAGCCGCGACCTCCCCGTGTCATCGGTGAAATCGAGATTCCGAGCGAAGATTCTTTGATCTCAGCTATACGAGCGATACGAACTGGTGAAAAATCTACCCACAAACAAACGCGTTTGCGTCAAATTGCTAATGAGGCTTTGGGAGCTCTTCCCCGTAGCACCGCAAATGAAACCATGGATTTAGTAAATAGATTTATTATTGAAGAGAAGTCCCTCTCCATCGGATATGCCGATAACAACGGTTCGGTTACTCACAGAATAATTGATCCAATTCGGGTCAGCGCTGGATCATTAATTGCCCGTGACCATGCAACTGGTGAAGTTCAATCCTTTCGAATTCCACGCATTACCGGCGTAGCGCCGATATAGGATTGCCTTATGCTGTCGGCGCTAGAAAAACTTGTTCGTGTTGAATCTCCAACTGAGGATTTAGCAGCATGCCGTGAAGTCATGGATTGCGCTAGCCAGATTGCTCATGAGCTTCTTGGTACTCCAGCACAGATTCAGGAGATTAATGGTCGCCCCATTTTTTGGTGGGGTCCACATACTCCAGAAGTGATTCTGCTTGCACATTTGGACACTGTCTGGCCAAAGGGATCTTTTCAACCTTTATGGAGCGTTACTGAAAAGGCGGCGACTGGGCCTGGAATCTTTGATATGAAAGCTGGATTTATCCAAGCCTTATTTGCGATGGTGGGCATTGATGGTGCTGTGGCTCTTGTAGCAACAAGCGATGAAGAAACTGGCAGTGTTTCTAGTAAGGATTTTATTAAAGAGATTTCTGCTCGCGCTAGGGCGGTTCTAGTTCTCGAAGCTTCATTAAATGGAAAGGTTAAAACTGGGCGCAAAGGCACTTCCATGTATCAAATATCGATTCATGGCAGGGCATCTCATGCTGGACTTGAGCCTGAAAAAGGTATTAATGCGACCATTGAAATCGCTCATGCAATTCTCAAAGTTTCGAGCTTAGAAAATATTGATCTCGGAACAACTGTGGTTCCAACAATGTTGCGGGCTGGAAACACGACAAACACCGTCCCAGATTTAGCAACTCTTGATATTGATGTCCGCTCTTTTTCGATGTCTGAATTAGATCGAGTAGATGCAGCGATTCGGAAATTAGTTTCAGTAAACCCATTAGCTCGATATGAAATTACCGGTGGATTTAATCGCCCACCTCTTGAAACTGCATCGACAATAGCTTTATACGAACGTGCAGAGAAAGTTGCTAAAACTTTAGGTATGTCCCCACTGGGACATGCATCCGTTGGAGGTGCAAGCGATGGTAATTTTGCCGCCGCAACTGGTGTTCAAGTATTAGATGGTCTGGGTGCAGTTGGAGATGGCGCACACGCTGCACATGAATGGATCGACATAACAACCCTGGAAAGTCGGAGCAAATTCTTACATGCCTTTATAAAGGATATTCTCAATGACTGATGGTCCGTTAATTGTTCAAAGTGATAAGACTTTACTTCTAGATATCGACCACCCCCTCTCAACTGAGTGTCGGCGAGCAATAGCGCCATTTGCTGAGCTCGAAAGATCCCCTGAACACATTCATACATATCGCCTGACGCCACTTGGGTTATGGAATGCTCGTGCGGCAGGCCATGACGCTGAGCAAGTTATCGACACTTTAATTGAATACTCCCGCTATGCCGTGCCCCACTCAATTTTGATTGATGTCGCAGAAACAATGTCTCGATATGGTCGATTGCGATTAGAAGCCGATCCCGTTTATGGATTGATTCTTGTCACGACCGATACTGCCGTGCTAGAAGAGGTTATTCGCGCACGAAAGATTGCCCCGCTCCTTGGTGCACGAATTGATGCTGAAACCATCGCAGTCCTGCCCAGTCAACGTGGAGCGATTAAGCAAGCGTTACTTCGCTTAGGCTGGCCCGCTGAGGATTTCGCGGGGTATGTGGATGGACAGGCTCACCCAATTGAGTTAGTTCAAAAGGATTGGAAGATACGTCCCTATCAAGAGCTAGCCGCGGAAGGGTTTTGGCATGGAGGTTCTGGAGTTGTAGTTCTCCCATGTGGCGCTGGAAAAACGATAGTCGGTGCTGCCGCCATGGCTCACGCAAAGGCTACGACCTTAATTTTAGTTACAAATACAATTGCAGCTCGTCAGTGGCGAGAGGAACTCTTACATCGCACAACGCTTAATGAAGATGAGATTGGTGAATACTCAGGAGCGAAGAAAGAGATACGTCCCGTAACTATTGCAACATACCAAGTTATGACTAAAAAGAAGAATGGCGTTTATGCGCACCTGGATCTCTTTGACACTCATGACTGGGGTCTGATTATTTATGATGAAGTTCATTTACTGCCTGCGCCTATCTTTCGATTCACAGCTGACATCCAATCTCGTCGCCGCTTAGGTTTAACAGCAACACTTGTGCGCGAAGATGGTATGGAGGGTGAAGTTTTCTCTCTCATTGGTCCTAAGCGATATGACGTTCCTTGGAAAGAGATTGAATCTCAAGGTTACATTGCTCCGGCTGAGTGTATAGAAGTCCGTGTCAACTTAACGGAAGAAGAAAGGCTTTCGTATGCAACGGCCGAACCCGAGAATCGATATCGCACATGTGCGACGACTCTTACAAAAAGAAACGTCGCAGAGGCATTAGTTGAAAAACATGCCGGTGAGCAGATCTTGGTAATCGGACAGTACATCGATCAACTGGATGAACTCTCTGAAACCCTCGGTGTTCCGCTCATAAAGGGCGACACTCCAATAAAAGAGCGTGAAATTCTCTTTAATAAGTTTAGATCTGGAGAAATAACATGTTTAGTTGTATCAAAAGTTGCGAACTTTTCAATTGACTTGCCCGATGCGACGATTGCGATTCAAGTTTCAGGTGCATTTGGTAGCCGACAAGAAGAGGCACAACGTTTGGGACGAATTCTTCGACCAAAATCTGATGGCCGAAGCGCTAAGTTTTACTCAGTAATATCTCGAGACACTATTGATCAAGACTTCGCACAAAACCGTCAGCGCTTCTTAGCCGAGCAGGGATATTCCTACAAAATTATTGACGCCGACGATGTTTTTCAAGGGAAGATCTGAAGCGTTCTGGATCAACTTTGAAAAACCCATGGTGCTCTCCATTGATATGAATTACTGGAATCTGCTCTCCATAGAGTCTCTCAAGTTTTTCATCGCCTTCGATGTAAATCTTCTCAATTGTAAAATCCAATTCAGTGCGCATTGATTCCAAAAGATCTATAGCGACTTGACATAAATGACAACCATGGCGGGTAAAGACGGTGATTCTGCAAGCAGCAACCCTGTCAATTTGCTTAGAGAATTCACTACCGCCGCTATTGACCATGGTGAAATCATCTCATCTTGGTAGTGTTTGCGCTTATGCGGGCGTTCAACTTTAGGAAGATACGGGTAGCGGTCGTAATTACTGCACTCGCTGGGTCGCTTCTGAATGCACCCGCCGCCGAAGCCCTCTTCCTAAAAGTTCCTGGAGTTCAGTGGGGCCATATTTATGCAGGAAAAAGCCCAGTTACTTCCGCTTCTCCCCGCGAAAAATTCGCTGTTGGTACGGCTAAATCGAGTTTCAACGTTACATATAATAATTTTCCCGAGTGGGCTAAAAAAGAAGTTCAGGCCGCTGTCGATATTTGGTCAACGAATTTCGCTTCAACAGTTCCCATTAGCGTGGATGCTTCATGGGGACGTTCTAGTTCGTGGGGGATTCTCGGAAGTGCACGTCCAGTTAGTTTCTTTTCATCTTTTGCCGGAGCACCAGATCCATCGCTCTGGTACGCATCAGCTTTAGCGAATGCCCTTTCGGGTAAGGATTTAGATAGAGCTAACTCCGATATTGATATTCAAGTTAATTCAAATGCTGGTTGGAATACTCGCGGAGATGGCTTGCCAACTACGCAGGAATACGATCTAGTGTCGGTTTTCTTACATGAAATTGCGCATGGTCTTGGCTTTTTATCTAATGACGCCTACGACGCTAACTTCGGAGTCGCTAGTCTTGACCAACCAACTCCATTCGATGCATATGCTCAAACGCCTAATAATCTTCGTTTAGCGGATTTGCCAACACCATCACAGGAGCTAGCGGTTGCACTCACTTCCTCCCTGGTGTGGTCAGGTGAAAATGCAATAAAAGCTAATGGCGGGGTTAAGCCAAAGTTGTACACCCCATCTCGTTACGAATTTGGATCTTCTATAAGTCATTTAGATGAAGCGACATTTTCAAATTCTGGACTGGACTCGGTAATGACACCAAATCTAGAACCTGGAGAAATCTTCAAGGAGCCAGGTCCACTGCTTCTTGCGATGCTGGAAGATATGCGAACGAAGCCACCTGCAGGTATGGCCACTGATATGCCTCAATCACCCCGTAATGTTCAAGCCTTTACCGCCGATACTGCAGCACTCATATCTTTTGACCCACCCGTAAATCTGCGAACTGCGCATATAAGTGAGTACATCATTAAAAACTTAAAGACTGGATTTGAAAAAAAGGCAGTCTCAAGTCCTGTCGTAGTATCTGGATTAAAGAACGGAACTTCTTACACATTTAGTGTTGTTGCTAAAAACGTTTTAGGGCTATCCGAGCCGGCAATCACGAAGGCTGTAATCCCGCAAGCTGGTTGGAAGAGCACTGTCTTAGATGGTAGAGCCGATGGGAAATCAGTTGTAAGCACAACTTTCAACGGTAAGCCCGCAATAGCGTATACCGATTCAAAGAACGGCGACTTAAAACTTGCAACCTTTAATGGCAAGATTTGGAAAAAGACAACTGTCGATGGCGCAGGTGGCACAGGTGGTCGCACATCAAACTCAATAAATAGTAGCCTTTCGCTGTGCGTTAACGGCAGTGGAACCAAGCAGACTCTTCATATTTTCTACAGCGATGCAACTGATAAAGATCTCCGTTATGCAGTCTTTAATGGCAAGAGTTTTACTTTCGAAATAGTCGACGGTGATGGTCCACAGGTCAATAACTATGAAGATCCAGTTCGCGTCCGAACTTCAAGTGATGTGAGTATCTCGAACGCTTGCGTAGCAACAGCGAACGGTGTCCAAGTCTTTTATCGCGACGAGAGCCAAGGTATTCTCTTGGGGGCGGTAAAGGAAAAGAACTCTCCTTGGGTTTATGAGTTAGTAGATGGGGATCGTACAACTGATGGACGATCCACAGGCGATGTGGGCTTTCATTTGCAGACCCTGTTTGCTGATGCCAAGGTTTTTCTTATCTACGATTCAGTAGTCAGTGTTAACCAAAAGAATGAAATCTCAGCAGGCGCTGTAAGAGTCGCAACGCGGTTTGGAAGTGATGCCACGGCATGGAGTTACCAGACTCTTGATGTATCCACGGATGAGGCATCAGTTTTTGGTTATGACGTAGCTTTAGCCAAAGTAAATGGTGACGTCATGGCAGCTTGGCTTGCAACATCTACTGCCTCTTTTCCAAAACCCAATCAAATTCGTTGGGCCATGCTAAGTGCACCCTTAATAATCTCGGGAATGACTACTGAAAATTTCGGCGCACCAAGTGCTTACTTATCTATTAATGGAAAGACTATTGTCTTTAACTGCCAGGATCGTTTATGCGCTCTGGATACAAGTAAGAAAACTGCTGGCCAATCTGCAATTCGATTAGTTCGCAGCCACCAAGAGGCTGAACCTACACAAAGCGCCTGGGTCAATGTTAATAAGGTTAAATATTTACTTGCCACGGTTAGTAATAAATTAGCCCTGCTCAAACCTTAATTACCAACGCTAAAAATAGAGATTGCCTGAGCATTCTGTGTCAGACATAAAATCCCCAACGTTTTAGAGTTCGTTATTGCAATAATTTCCTTCTGATCCGAGGGTGCGTATGATGCCGCAATAATTGTGCCCTTGGAATCGAATTTTAGAAGTATCGGTTGAGGTACTTTCGGCGCCCACTTCCTTAACTGTGGAATAGCTCCAGAGGATGCGAATAGGGCATAAATCGAACCTTGAGTAAATACTGGACCAGTAGAGCGAAATCTATATGTCCAAGAGGGAACATAGCTCTTCGTAAACTTAGTCACCGCACTCTCAATCTTCTTACCAGTAACAACTTGGCCACCAAGTAGAAATGTTGGTGTAGCGCTACTCCAGTTTCGCTTAGCCTTAATAGCAGAGCTGCGAATAACGGTGAGAATCTTATTTGTTGTAGATAACTTTACGATTAAACCATCAACCGTTCCAGCTAGTTTTTTGCCACCGATAGTTTCACCACTGGCACCTGTGAGCGTTGTACTGCCATCGACATTCCGAACGACAGAATCAAGGGTAGTTGATGTTTTACCGATAAAAACTGGCACCCCGTACTCTCCTAACAAACTAACAGAGACTACAAAACCCGCGCTTCCCTTTGATGCTCGAGCGATTCCAGCGAGAGAAATCCCGTTCTTGTCTACCGCGATTGCTGTAATGAGTACCGGCGAACTTTGTTGGGATGTAAAGAGAATTGGTTCCGTTGATCCAGCTGGAATCTTCCAGAGAGCTAAAGCGTTTAAATCAGGGTGAAATACCTCTGAAGTTACAGTGACACTATCTGGGTTGAGTGCAGGAGAAGGCAATGGCGCTGGAGTTGAACGAAAAAGAGATGTTGCACCTGCAATCCAAATGTTTCCTTCACTATCTATTACTCCTGAAGTCGCAATAGAAGGTGAATTTAGATCAAGTTCGATACTCCACAATGTTTGACCTGTAACGTCAATAGCACGAGCGAATGAATTTTCACCTGATGTCCCGTACAGAATTATCGACGATCCCGCTATCAAGAATCCCGCGGTTCCTTCGCTATAACTTATTGAGGCAAGTAACTTCAAAGGTTTAACGGCAATCTTATTCGGAGCCGATTGTGCCGGCGAAATTACTAAAAACGTTGAGATTAATACTAAAGACAAAAATCGCTTCACGCTAGTTCCTGCGAGCGATTGTGCGCGGCTTTCATTGCTCTGGCAACCATCGTCGATATCTGATCAGTGTCAAAAGATGCCAATGCTGCAGCAGTTGTCCCATTTGGACTTGTGACATTTTCACGCAAAGTAGAAGCTGATTTTCCAGAAATTTCCAATAATTTAGCGGCGCCAAGCATGGTCTGTACTGTCAACTCTGTCGCAATTTCATGCGATAGGCCGAGCTCTTTAGCACCCTCCACCATGGCCTCCACGAATCTGAAAAAATAGGCCGGCCCAGATCCGCTTGTCGCAGTTACGGCATCTTGTAGTTCTTCATCAACTTCTATTACTTTACCGACTGCGCCTAAAAAGCCAAGAACAAATTCACGTTGTTCTGTAGTGACAAGCTCGCAACATGAAATCGCTGACATGCCGGCTCCGACCAAAGTCGGAGTATTTGGCATAACGCGAATGACTGGGTTAGCGCCAGTCCCGATGAGATCAGCGAGATAACTAATTTTCTTCCCTGCGACGAAGGAGATAAAGAGGCACTCTGGGAGAAAATCTGCTTTTATATCTTCTAATACGCCAGTAATATCCTGAGGCTTTACAACAAGAAGCAACACTTGCGCAGTTGAAACGTTGTCGTCGATCTCTGCGACATTAATCCCGTATCGGTTACTGAGTTCATCGCTTCGATCTTTTCGTTTTTCAGAGATAGTTATATTCTTCGGTGATACCCCATATGAAATCAGCGCAGCAATAATCGCTTCGCCCATTACTCCAGCGCCGATAACACCAACTGATTTCGACTTCGTCATTGTGCAAGCCTACCTGTTAAGCGTGTAGGCTCTGCGACTATGTCCGAAGTAAAGCCAGGTTTTGCACGTGATTGGGTTGAGTTCTCAGATCCAACCAACCCAGAGGAAATTTTTAAGTGCGACCTCACTTGGTTAACCTCTTATTGGACCTGCATTTATGGTGATGGTTGCCAAGGAGTTTTTAAGAGCCAACCTAATGCAGGTTGTTGTACGGAAGGTGCGATGTACACCGATGAAGATGATGAGGCACGCACTGATAAAGCCGCGGCATATTTAACCCCAGAGATGTGGCAATTTTATTCAGAGGCTCGACCTAAGAAGTTAGGTGCCAAACTTCGCATCTCCGAAAAGGATGAGGATGGCGATCGTAAAACTCGCCGCGTTGAAGATGGATGTATATTTTTGAATCGTAAAGGTTATGAAGCCGAAGGATACACAGGATCATTTGGTTGTGTTCTTCACCACTTAGCAATTAAAGAGAATAAGCATTTCGTAGATACAAAGCCTGATGTTTGCTGGCAGTTACCACTTCGTCGTAGTTTTGAGACTCGGGAAGTTGGCGAGCGCGAATATTCGATTACTGTAATTGGTGAGTATGAGCGTCTTGCATGGGGAGATGGTGGAGATGATTTTGATTGGTACTGCACGAGCAATACGGATGCGCATGTCGGTACCGAGCCGGTATACATCTCAAATAAATTCGAACTTCAAAAGCTAATGGGTGAACTCCCTTACGCCGAACTCGCACGCCTGTGCGATATTCGTATGGCGGGAATCCGCGAGGCCCAGTCGCGCTCGCTCCCACTCTTCGTAATTCAACATCCAGCAACACTTGCCGCAGCCAAGAAATAGTCAGCCCTTAGTTCTAGGCTCTTCCCATGGCTAAAGTCGAAAAGGATCCATTCCGCTGCACTGAGTGCGGTTGGGGTTCACAAAAATGGGTTGGGCGCTGTGGAGAGTGCCAAGCGTGGGGCTGTGTCGAAGAGATTGCCGCACCTAAGAAACTCTCACTTGTGCCAGGCCGTGTAACACATACGGCAACGCCAATTGGAGACGTCGATCTATCTGCCGCACATGCACGTCCCACTGGAGTCTCTGAACTTGATCGAGTTTTAGGTGGCGGTTTAGTTCCAGGCGCGGCAATTTTATTGGCGGGTGAACCGGGCGTTGGTAAATCCACACTGCTACTTTCAGTTGCAGCTCAAACAGCATCTAAAGGTTTATCTGCCCTCTACATAAGTGGTGAAGAGTCGGCTTCTCAGGTTCGATTACGTGCCGAACGAATCAAAGCCATCGACCCTCTTTTGTATTTGGCATCTGAGACTGATTTAGGTGCCGTCATCGCACATATCGATGCCGTTAAACCACAGCTCGTCATAATTGATTCTGTACAAACTATTGGTAGCGCAACTGCCGATGGTTCGCCTGGCGGTGTTACACAAGTGCGCGAGGTTGCTGGCGCCTTAATTCGAATCTGTAAAGATCGCGACATAACTTTATTATTAGTTGGTCATGTTACAAAAGATGGATCAATTGCCGGTCCTCGCTTGCTCGAACACATAGTTGATGTTGTCTTGCAGTTCGAAGGCGAGCGCCACTCGCGGCTGCGCTTAATTCGTGCGATAAAAAATCGTTTTGGTGCATCCGATGAAGTTGGATGCTTTGATTTAAGCGATGCCGGAATCGAATCCGTATTAGATCCGACAGGTTTATTTACTTCTCGCCACGCCGAACCTGTTCCAGGTACGTGCGTAACCGTGACGCTTGAAGGCAGGCGCCCTTTACTTGCCGAAATTCAAGCTTTAGTTAGTCAAGGTCGTGAAAATGATTTCGGAAACGCTCGCCGAGTTGTATCGGGTCTTGATTCTGCCCGTACATCAATGACGCTAGCGGTTCTAGAACTTCGTGCCGGTGTGCGAATAGGTGGGCGTGATGTCTATGCAGCAACCGTTGGCGGAATGAAAATGTCCGAGCCCGCCGCAGATTTAGCGCTAGCTCTGGCCGTTGCATCGGCGGCAAAAGGTCTGGCTCTACCATCTGATTTAGTTGCAATCGGTGAAGTCGGCTTGGCTGGTGAAATTCGAAAAGTCAGCGGAGTTAACCGTCGATTGCAAGAGGCTTACAGGTTAGGTTTTAAACGCGCATTGGTACCTGCTGGATCAGAGGTGAAGATCGATGGCATGGAGATAGTTGAAGTATCGCGCCTTGATCAAGCCCTCTCGCGGGTAAAAATCACTGGCGAATGAATCCGCTTGAAAAGCCGATAGTTAATTGGTTTAAGAAAAATATAAGAGATCTGCCGTGGCGCAATACTTCGCCGTGGGGAGTCATGGTGAGCGAATACATGTTGCAACAAACACCAGTCAACCGAGTATTACCTAAATGGATTGAATGGATGGATCGCTGGCCCACACCAAAAGATTTAGCAGCGGCTACGCCAGCAGAAATAATTACCGCTTGGGGTCGACTCGGTTATCCGCGACGTGCACTGCGCTTACATAGCGCCGCACAAACTATTGCCGAGGATTTCAACAATGAAGTTCCAGAGGATGAATTAACTCTTCGCCAACTGCCAGGTATTGGTGAATACACTGCGGCGGCAATTTCTGGCTTTGCTTTTCAGAAACGCACACTTGTCATGGATATAAATATTCGCCGATTGCTAACGCGCGTTATTGACGGCAATGAACATCCGACACCCGCACCAACATCGAAGGAAAAAATAGAGCGCCATGCTCTAGTTCCAATCAAAGATGCACACATCTGGGCGGCGGCGACCATGGAACTCGGCGCGGTAGTATGTACTTCCAAGAGTCCACAGTGTGAGACCTGCCCGGTTATCTCCTTATGTAATTGGCGAATAAATGGTTATCCAAAAACAGAGCTGATTCGTAGATCTCAAAGTTGGCATGGCACCGACCGCAAATGTCGTGGCACAATTGTGCAGGCGCTCCGTGAAAATAACTCACTTACAGAAAACGCAATCAAGAAACTCTGGCCCGATGAATCACAGGTTGAAAAGGCGCTAGTTAGTCTTCTTGAAGACCAACTAATTCAGTCAATTTCCCGTAGCCGGTATCGACTTCCATGCTAATGAAGTTGGCTGTGAAGCTCCTGCAAATGCGGAGAAAAAATCTCTTCCGTTGGAGTAATTTCTCCATCTGTATGAAGACGATTGCTTAATCCAACAAATACTGCGTTATGCTTCGGCGAGGCGGCGAGAATTACTCCTGTAAATCCAGTGTGACCATAAAAACGGGCGCTACAGTTGTCAAAGGTGTCTACCCAACTTCTAAATCCCAGGTGAAAGTCCGCGTCAATTCCATCTTGGCAAAAAACTCTAAATTCATTTAGCTCCAGGAGTAACTCACCAAACTGCAATAAATCGTTTGCATTTGAAAATAGACCCGCATGGGAAGCGGCACCGTCAAATACGTGAAAAGCATTCCCATCGTTAACTTCTCCAGAAATTATTTGACTCCTCCAAACCTTAAAATCATCCACATTTTCAGATACTGGATATGGAATCTTCTTTTGAACCATTTGGTATTCAAACCGGTCACCACGCGATGTAGCGGCAACATTATTCACATTTACTGGTGTGGCAAATTTGGTTGCCGTAAGGGGCAATCTATTAAGAGTGAGTTTACCTACGCTTTCTACAAATCCAACTTTGGTGACTGCTGATATAACGGATCCTAATGTAATGAAACCCAAATCCGAATAAGCCCTCTGCTTGTCGACTGTGTAGCGAAGAGGCGAAGTGGCAATCAGCGAATGTGCTCCTTCGACATCGCTCGCAGATATATATAACGGTCTCCATTCCATCAAACCAGAGCGGTGTTGTAGTAAGTGACGAATTGAAATCTCGCCCTTTTCACTAGTATTCCACGCTGGAAGAAACTTTGATACTCGATCATCGATTCCAATTTCATTTTCTGCCACAAGAACCATGAGTGATGATGTCGTAGCGACAATTTTTGTGAGTGATGCTAAATCAAAGCTTGTATCTGACTGCATTTTTAGAGGGATATCCCGGTCTAAAGTACTTCTGAATCCACTTGCAGTTATTGTGCGGTTACCTGAAATTGATGTTCCAATAACCATCCCTGGCGCGCTCATATGTAAACCCTACCTTTGCGGTATTTAAGTATGGAGTTGGTGGCCCACCACGCTGCATCTAAATCATGGCAATAATCAGATTTATAAGCACCTGCTAGAAGAACGGCCGCTAAAACGCCTTTATCTCCCTCCATCATCGTTCCAATGGAAAAATCAATACCTAACTGCTCTGCGCGACTAATGATTTCTAAGGCAGGGGTAATCCCACCAGATTTAATAATCTTGATATTGATTAAATCGACTGCATTAAGTTGGACTAGCTGTTCTAAATCCAAGATCGTGAATATTGATTCGTCGGCCATAATCCTTGTGTTGCTTTGTGCACGTATCTGTGCCAACCCCTTTTTGTTTTGGGCAGAAACTGGTTGCTCCAAATACTCAATATTTAGCCCTCGATGTTCTACTGCCTCTAAAAACTTAATACTCTCTTTAACGCTCCATGCTTGATTAGGGTCAACGCGGATTCCACAGTTACTTCCGACAATATCCCTAATCAGTTGGATCTTCTCAACCCGAATCTCCATTTCTTCACCGCTTAGTTTGACTTTAAAGGAAGTGAACTCTGATCGGGCAGCAAGAAGTTGAGGGATATCATCAACCCCCGAGAGCGGCAATGTCACATCGCTTTTAACTTCACTAACTGTGCATTCCAACAAATCCGGCAATGTTTTTGCTTGTATCGTCGCTGCAAGTTCATAAAGTGCTAGATCGACTGCCGATTTGGCACTCGTGGTTGCAGTCTCGGCCTGTACATGGTCACGGTAGAAATCTCCTGGAAGTTCAAAATCCTTATTTAGAATCGCTGTAGTAAGGGTTCCGGACAAGTCGCTTTGGATGGTGCTTAATGTGTGACCGGTAATGGCTGGAGTTGCTACGGTCTCACCAAAAACACAATAACCATCATCGGTTTTGATATGGAATTCGATAACATCAAGTTCGCTCACTGATCGAAGCGAGGTAGAAAAACTAGAATTCAAAGCCTCTTTTCGAACTGCAAGTGAAGTTTCTACTATTTTCGTCATAGTATGTGACCTATGGAATCTCTCGTGCGGCAAGCTACTACGGCCGATTTAGACTCTCTTGTAAAGATTTTTAGAGCCTGCTGGCTAACCTCATATAAAGATATTTTACCCGAGTCGGTAAGAGATGAAATGAGTGTTGAAAAGGCGCACCAGATGTGGGCACATTCTGTGGCGCCACATGCAGCTCGAACCACCTTTGTGATCGAACTAGCCGGCCAAGTTGTTGGTGTTACTCGAGTTGGAAGTGACGAGTCGAATTCAATGCGAGGACACCTGTTCTCGTTATATGTCCATCCAGATAATGCCGGGCGCGGATTGGGAAAGATTTTGTTAAAGCACGCACTCGCTTCACTTCGCGAGATTGGATTTGAAGAAATCACGCTGTGGGTCTTCAAGAACAATGCCCCGACTCGACATTTGTATCGCTCCTTAGGATTTCAAGAGACCGGGCAAGAGCGCATCGATGATCGCTGGAAAAATCCAGAGATCGAAATGCTTGCCCCATCTAAATTATTCTGACTCGCACCGGTTTTACTGGATTTGCCGCCGGCACGTGAAAACCATTCACTCCTGGTGTAAGAGAACCCAAAATCCGTTCACCACGTGCACCGGTACAGCTAGGTACTTGTCCAGCATGACCATGCATTGATAGAAAGCCAATAAGGGCAAAAGTTACGCCCTCTTTAGCCCGTGGATCAATACCTAATGCACCCATCGAAAGCACTTCACACCTACTTAAGCGTTGGCCCAACCTAGCCATTAATACCGGGTTTGCCGATCCTCCTCCCGCAACGTAGAGCTTGGCAAGTTTAAACTTT
>JAUXRP010000039.1 GCA_030681675.1 Candidatus Planktophila sp. | reverse complement strand
CAAAATCAAAATTTGGATCGTCGAAAGGCGCTATACCTGCAGCTATTAATATCGCCTTGCACCGACTTCCGGCTAGATGTCCCGAAGCCAATGCATGGGGTCCTCCGCCAGAGCCTCCAAAAATGGCGAAGTTTTCAATTTCAAGAGCATCGGCAATGTCGAGATTTATTTGGGAAACGGTATTGACGCTGCGATCAGAGATCGGTGTTGAGCTTCCGTAACCTGGTCGAACAACCTCGATGATTCGAAATCCATTTGCATCGGCGTTACGCCTGATGTAGGGGGCAATTGGGCCGGCCGAAGGCGAGCCGTGGTGGAAGAACACGACATCATCACTCTGTCCAAAATCAAAATAGGCAACGGTCTGGCCATTCGAGCGAGTAAAAAGTAATTCTTTCATCGTGGAAGATTAGTTGGATTTGCCACATTTTAAAAGGGCCATCAGTATTCGCTTCTCTCCGATGTTTAGGTACTAGTGGAAGTTTGGTTTCAGAAAGTACTGGCGGTGTGTCCCCGATTGGTTGGACTAAAAAACCAGAAATCACATCATTAGATGAGGCTCTCAATGAATATGAGGTTGCATGGGCTGCTGCTGGACACCCACATGCTGTCTATCTAACTAGCTTCTTTGAATTACTACGAGTCACGGTTGCAATGCCGATGATTGTTCGAGCGTAGTATTTTCTAAATTTATCTAAGAAGGATTAGACCCAAACTGAAAACTCCATAAAAAGCAGTTGAGACGGTCAAAAGACGTGGGTTGAATCGATTAGTTTTGAGCAATAAAAGTAAGTAAATAATCGCAATCATGGTAACAACACCCGCCAAAATTAGTGGTGCATCAAATTTCCATGGCGTAAAAATGATTCCAAGACCAGATGGAACAGTTGCTTGAATCATCATTGCTCCACTGATATTTGCTAGAGCTAAAGAAACTTTCCCTTGCCGAATCCAGATAATTGCATTCATAATTTCTGGAAGCTCAGTGGCTACTGGTGCAAGTAGTAGCGCTGTAACGGTTGCAGATAATCCAAGTTCGGGGCCAATCCACTCCAGCTGCCCGACAAAGATGTGAGACGCAGCAAAAATCACAATCAAACTACTAAGGGTTTGTACTAATACTGCCCAACCAGCAGGTGTCCTTCTCTTTGGCTGCAACCTGAGCGGCTCTAAATCCATATCGCTATGTTTCTCTGAATCAGCACGCATCTCTTTCATGAAATATGCACCATAAGCAGCAAAGAAAAGAACTCCTAGCCAAGGCTTGAACGAAAATGCAATTAAGCCCAAGGCAACTTTAAAAACGAAAATTGCGAGAAACCACATTTGATCTTTTGGCAATTGTTTCAAATCTACATTTTTCAGGGGATTAGGTCCGCGTTTCTTGTTGAGTAACATGTATCCTGAAATTCCATATGCAACTGTTGCCAATGCAAGTGGACCTCCCATTGCTGCTCCAACCCCAATATCTTTCGATTCAGGAGAATTGCCTACTGTCACTGCTACGAGTGTGACGACACTCTCTGGAAGCGCTGTTCCGATTGCCGCCAGAACTGTCCCAATTGCGATGGTGCCCATGTTGAGACGAACCCCGAGCCATTCGACAGCATTTACGAAGATTTCACAGGCTAGGTATATGACTACGGCGCAAGTGAGCAACGCAACTATGTGAATGAGCATTTAGCAGTTACCTTTTCGATTTGTCGATCCGTCTAAATCGACAGACAGTGAAGTTCTGTTGACTACCCGAAGGAGTTAGGTGCATTCTCTCGCTAGCCCACTCCAAATTGAAATGGTCGGCGAAAAGTTCGGCGAGGGAATCCTTTGAGTGCCTAAAAACGGGTAATCCACTGCACTTCTCAGGTCCATCTGGTGCGAAAGTTGCTAAAACTAAATAGCCATTCGCACTAATACTGTCCGCAGCAACTCTTACATAGGAACTCTGTTCAGATGAAGTAAGTAAAAAGTGAAAGGCTGCACGATCGTGCCAAAGTTGAAATTTTTCATTAACTTTAAATTGCAGAACATTACCTACATGAAATTCAATCTTGGCTGGCGTGCTGGCAAGGCGTTCTTTAAGTCGTGAAACCGCTGCCGAAGAGATATCAAGTGCGCTCACATTGGAAAACCCACTGTCAATTAGTGCGTCTAAAAGCAAGGAGGCTCCTGCGCCTACATCGATAATTGCTGATTCTTTGGGCAGTTGAAGATCGAATATCAGGTCAAGCCAGAGGTCATCCCGATTTTGCCACCACCCCACGTCGGTAAATTTATTTCGATGCAGGTTTTCCCAATGATTTGCCAACTCCAATGCCATGAATCCAGTTTAGCCCATTCAAGTGCAAGTCCAATAATCGTTGCAATAGACTAAACTTTTTGTCATGAATGAGAACATTGAGAGCATTTTCTGTACTGTGGAGTTAGTGTGAGAGAAAATAACTGTGATCGATCGCGGCTAACCATGGTTGGTATGTAGTGATCGTTGCCTATTTTTGGAAGATTGAAGCTCGTGCGATTCCATTCGCTTTAGTCGCAATGGCAGTTGATCGCTTTGTTTTACGAAGTTCTCCAAATGTAGGTTTCTTTAAATCGCTAGGCACCGGTAAGGGCGAAACATTTACACCGCGTGATGCCAATCCGCTTCGCTGGGGGTTAATTGCAGAAGTTGGCGATGTTGATGTATTCAATAACTCATTTGTCGTTAGGCAGTGGCGCAAAAACTCTATCCATGAGTTTCGAGCAATCATCGAACCCATCTCTGCCCATGGAAAGTGGGCCGGACAAGCGCCTTTTACTCCAACGGTTAAAGAGTGGAACGGCCAAGTAATTGCTGTGACCAGAGCGCGCATTAGGTGGTCTCAAAATCTGCGTTTTTGGCGGGCCGTTCCTCCGGTGACGGCATCGCTCACATCGGCACCTGGCTTAATTGCCGCCATCGGAATCGGCGAAGCTCCGATTGGATTGCAAGGCACTTTTTCCATCTGGGAATCACCGGCTGCCTTACGAGATTTTGCATATCGAGGCGATGCCCATAATGAGGCCATTGCCGCTACGGCCAAATACAAGTGGTACTCAGAGGAGCTTTTCTCACGCTTTGCGGTACAAGAAATTCGAGGTTCGATTAATAACTAAACCTTGATATAGGGCAGACTTAATCCATGTCGATCCGCCAGTATTCCCCACGCCGAGATCAAGGCAGGGGAAATTCAAAGCGGATGAATTCTCTGCTCATTGCAGTTTTATCTATCGCAATAGTTCTGCAAATTGCTTATCCCTTAGTCAATGGAGAAGCGCTGCGTGTACTAACTCTGGCAATAGTGTATTGGGGTGCTGGCGCAATGCTCTTGCATGCCTTTTTTGCATTTGGTGCGCGTTATGCATTTCTATATCTGGCAGTTACTTTCTCGTTTGCTCTGGCCATAGAGCATATTGGCGTTTTAACCTCATGGCCTTTTGGTGAATACTCATACTCGGCAGATTTGGGCTTTAGAATTTTCTCTGTTCCTTTTGTTGTCCCATTTGCTTGGATCATGATGGTGCATCCAGTTCTTGTTGCATCACGGAGAGTCGCTGGCAATTGGGTTTTTCTCTATGGCGGAACTGCACTTGCTGCATGGGATTTGTTTTTAGATCCTTTAATGGTCACTTCGGGTCGTTGGACTTGGGTTGTAAATGGTGCTCATGTACCTTTTCAGCCAGAGATTCCACTGTCAAATACTTTTGGTTGGTTACTTACTGGAATGGGTTTGATTGGCATTTTGAATCTCATACTACCTCGTGATCGCCGCAGAGTTGGTGCATCCTTTTCTGCAATCGATATCTTCTTAGTGTGGGCGCTATTTTCAGGCATTGTTGGAAATCTCTACTTCTTTGATCGACCAGGAATTGCACTCTTTGCTGGAGGAGTTTTTGGAGTTGTATTGACTCCCTATCTATTTACACGTTGGTTGGGGCGTCCATAGAAATCTATGCCTTGGCTAATTGTTTTTCCTACTTTTATTGCGTTTTTTCTCTCTCTCATTAATTTCATCACCATCCGTAAACCTCTAGAAGATAGCGAAATCTCCGAATTTGTGAGCGTAATTGTGCCACTTCGTAATGAGGCGAATAACATTATTGGACTCATTAATAATTTGAGTTCACAGACTTCTCTTACCAACGTCGAATTCATTCTCCTAGACGACAACTCTGATGACTCAACTTTTGATCTAGTAAGTGTTGAAATTGAAAAGAGGCCCAATTTTCGATTGATTCAGGGTGAACCACTGCCAACTGGCTGGATTGGAAAAGTGTGGGCATTGCATCAACTTTTAGCTCAAACACATGGAGAAATAATCGTCTCTATCGATGCCGACGTACGTTTGACACACGATGCAATTAGTAAATCGATTACTTTAATGAAATCAGCACAGTTAGATTTCCTTTCTCCCTATCCCCATCAGATAGCTCAGACATTTGGTGAGCGGTTAATTCAACCGCTTTTACAATGGTCTTGGATGAGCACGCTCTTACTTCGCCTTTCAGAGCGCACCTCATATTCATCAATGGCAGTTGCAAATGGTCAGTTCTTTATTGTCAAAAAGCGGGCTTTAGATGTGGCCGGTGGATATGAAGCGGTTAAAAACGCGGTATTAGATGATGTCTTTCTTGCCCGACGCTTGATCAAAACAGGGTCACATGGGGCTGTTGTTTCTGGTGCAAAAATCGCTGAATGCCGAATGTACTCATCCTGGAGCGAAATCGAGGCCGGTTACGGCAAATCATTAAGACATGCCTTTGGATCAATAATTGGCTCAATAAGTGCCACCCTTATTCTCTTTCTTACTGGAGTTGCACCGTTAATTTTGGCGCTCACGGGATCATTCTGGGGTTGGATTGCCTTTATATGTATGGTCGTGACTCGCATTCTGAGTGCCCACCTCTCACGCATGAGAATCCTTGATTCACTACTGCATTCAATTTCAAGTACATTGCTTATCTATTTAATTTTCTATTCGTATGTAATGCGTGGGGATGTTCAGTGGAAAGGTCGCACGGTATGAAGATTGCGGTCATAGGCGCCGGAATGGGCGGGATGACGGCCGCAGCTCGCTTAGCTCGCGCCGGTCACTCAGTCAGCCTTTACGAAGCATCTGATACCTATGGTGGGAAACTACGTACTGAATGGATAGGCAAATTTGCTTTCGATACCGGCCCATCCCTTTTAACCCTTCCAGCTGTATATAAAGATTTCTTTATTCGTACCGGCAAACCACTTGGTCTTCTCTGTGAAATTCTCCCCGTAGATCCATCATTTGATTACAGATTTGCAGATGGTACTCATGTGACGTTTGCAAATCTTTCACGTCATCACACCCTTAATGCCATCAAAGGCGTTTTTGGAGAAGTTAGCGCCAATCAATGGGACCAGATGATGAAACGCGCAACACGTATGTGGGATGTATCGCGCGAACCCTTCGTTGAGTCAGAGTTGAAATCTCCTTTAGCCTTTCTCAAGCGAAAAACCCTAATTCGAGATATTTTCATTATCGCCCCATGGAAATCACTGCGTAACTTTGCCAAAGAGACCCTCCCTGACCAGCGACTTCGATATATTCTCGATCGATATGCGACATATAGCGGATCGGATCCGCGAAAAGCCCCTGCAGTTTTAGCCACTATCGCCTATGTGGAAGAGGCTTTTGGGGCTTGGCATATAAAAGGCGGAGTTGGAACTTTAGCAACCTTGGTTCATCAACGCTGTATAGATGTGGGGGTGAAATTTCACTTCAATAGCAAAGTCGAGGAAATAGTTATTGAAAAGGGAGTAACCCTTGGTATTCGTTTGGCAGATGGAACTGAGATTGAATCTGAAGCCGTTATCGCCAATGCCGATGCATCGCTCATTTATAACCACCTAATAAAGTCAGAAAATCGAAAACTTCGTAAAGTTCGGAAAAATATCGCTCGAGCCGATGCCTCAATTGCTGGATTTACACTACTTTTGGGTCTTCGAAAGTCTAAAACTTCCGTGCTTAACCACCACACAATTTTATTCACTCATGATTATGATGCAGAATTCAATTCGATTTTTTCAGAGAAATTGCCGGCAAAAAATCCTACGATCTATATTTGCGCTCCCTATGATGACCAAATGGTAAAAGGGGAAAATCTTGAAAGCTGGTCAGTGCTTGTAAATGTTCCGCCCCATGGTCCACATGGATTTGATTGGAACGATGAAAACTTTAATCGAAAATATGCCAACTCAATAATTGATCGCATAGAAGCTCAGGGAATTTCAGTTCGCGATCGCCTCGAATCACTAACAGTTAGAACACCGGCCGATTTAGAGCGCACCGTATCTGCTCCTGGTGGCTCAATTTATGGAACATCAAGTAATGGAGCTCGTGCCGCTTTCTTGCGAGCTAAGAATCGCTCTCCAATCAAAGGACTTTACTGTGTGGGTGGATCTGCGCACCCGGGTGGTGGATTGCCATTAGTTGGGATGAGCGGTGAAATTGTCGCTAACGCAATTGGACGCGCGCAAAACGAATTACCATCGCAAAACTAATTACCTGCAAAACCAAAAAGAGCCAGGATAGGAGAACAACTCCTGGAATACTTAGCTGCCACATAATTAAAGCTGTAAAGAGAAAACTTGCACGAACTGGACGCTCAGCCGGAGTTACCACGCCAATATCTTTAATTTTCAGCGAACTCAATTTTGCACGCGCATACTCTTGAAAGGCGGCAACACACCAAATTGCGATTGCTAACCAAGCAGGTACGCCGATCACATAGAGGGCATACAACCAGAACGCTTCGCTAATCCGATCGACTACTGAGTCAAGCGTTGCACCCCATGCACTGTCTCGCTTCTGGAAAATTGCAACACTTCCATCTATCCCGTCACAAAAGAGAGAGAAAACAAGGAAAAATATGGCCCACCACGTAGTCGCAGTTAAGGCGCTCATTGCCGCACTAATGAGCCCTAAAAGAGTTAAAAGATTTGGAGAGATTCGAAGCAGCGTTGCAATGAGGCCGAAGCGATAAGAAATTTTGAGCCACCATGCCACCGCACCTGTAATGGGAGCATCACTATGGAGCTGGCTCCACTTAGTATAGAACTCGTCTTTAGTGAGCATTATTTAAGTTCCTATATATCTGATTAGTGGCCGTTGAACTATTCATAGTATAGAAGTGAAGGCTTGGAGCGCCAGCGAGCAATAAATCCTCGCACAACGTGCTAGCAAGTTCGATTCCTAATGCATGTACGGCATCTGGGTCATTTTCTACCTTAGAAAATGCCTCCGAAACCGAGGGTGGAATTGGTGTTCCGCCGAGTTCTGCCATTCGGCGTAACTGCTTCACATTTGTAATAGGCAAAATCCCTGGAATAATCGGCATTTTCGAGCCTCGAGCTTGTAGTGCATAAACAAGCTGTTCCCACTTGGCGACCTCAAAGAAAAATTGAGTAGTAGCAAATGTGGCTCCCAAATGCTCTTTACGCAACAACACATCAACATCTTTTTTAAAATCACCCTGCGAAGCTGGATGCCCATCTGGAAAAGCAGCGACTCCAATTTCGAATCCTCCGAATTCGTGGATTAACTGCACTAATTCATCTGCATGGGTAAAACCATCAGATGTTGGCGTCCATGGAGCTCGCGGCCCACCCGCTGGATCTCCACGTAAGGCAAGTACGCCGCGAATGCCAGCGCTGCGATACATGTGCAAAATTGAGATTAACTCTTGGCGACTTGAGCCAACACATGTTAAATGTGCCACAGTGGGAATCTTCGTTCGGTGAGTGACCTCTTCAGTCACACCGATAGTTCTATTCCTGGTCGAACCTCCCGCACCGTACGTTACAGAAACAAACTCTGGCGCAATGTGTTCTAAATCCTCAAGCGCACTCCACAAACGTTGTTCACCCTCACCGTCTTTGGGGGGAAAAAACTCTAAGGAATACGAAGTGCGGACTACCACGGTGTGAGGGTACCGTTAAGGAGTGAGTTCTCAAGCCAAGGCAGCACTTCAAGAGATTCGTGATGCCGTAGAGATTGAGTTAACAAGTTTTCTCTCACAACGAGCCCGCTCTTTGGAGGCCATCTCGTCGGATCTTGCACCGGTTTCACTGGCACTCTCTTCATTCTTACTCGATAGCGGCAAGCGTCTGCGACCACTCTTTGCCTATAGCGGTTTTGTGAGTGCGGGAGCGGACATAACGCCCGCCGTGGTGAAAGCAATTGCAAGCCTTGAACTGCTGCAGGCTTGTGCACTCATTCACGATGACCTCATGGATGGCTCAGATACACGTCGAGGTAAGCCATCAATTCACCGTCACTTTGAATCGATGCATGTTCAAGAGGAGCTCGAAGGCTTCGCTCCAGCATACGGTCTTGCCGCTGCCGTCCTCTTAGGGGATTTAGCGTTGGTCTGGTCCAACCAAATGTTAAATGAATCCGGCCTTTCACCTCGAGCTTATAGTCAGACTCTGCCCATTCACGATGAGATGCGCGTTGAATTAATGGCAGGTCAATTCTTAGATATTTTTGAGCAGACTCAAAAATCTACTGATTTGAATCGATCCATAAAAGTTGCACAGTATAAATCTGGTAAATACACCATTGAGCGACCACTTCATATTGGGGCAGTTCTCTCAGAGCGTCAATCCCCCGAACTTTTAAGAGATTTATCTAACTATGGCTTACCTCTGGGTGAGGCATTTCAATATCGCGACGACCTATTAGGCGTTTTTGGAGATTCAAACCTGACTGGAAAGCCGGCAGGTGATGATTTACGAGAAGGCAAACGGACAGTGCTCATTGCATTAACAGATCTAGCATCGACGGATGCGATGCGCGAAGAGAGTAAAAAGTATTTTGGATCTCCTAATTTAGATGCCGATGGAATTGCCATTTTGCAAGAGATCATCATTTCAACTGGCGCTAAAGAAAAACTTGAATCAATGATTGAGCGACTTACTGATCAAGCACTTCGCTCGGCTGAAAGTGAGTTCATAGATGAAAGAGCACATCCTCTATTACTAGAGCTCGCAAAAATCGCTACTAAACGAAGCGCTTAGATGGTCGCACGAGTCAAAGGCCCAACAGATCATGTGGTAATTGTTGGCGCTGGCCTTGCAGGTTTAAGTGCAGCGCTTCGCTTAGCTGGTGCCGGACGTAAAGTTACCGTCATCGAGCGCGAGAGCGTGCCAGGTGGGCGAAACGGATTGTTGCTCAAGGATGGTTACTCCTTTGACACAGGCCCGAGTGTTCTAACAATGCCATCACTTATTCAAGATGCATTTAGTTGCGTGGGCGAGGATATGAAGGATTGGTTAGAGCTAATGCCAGTATCTCCGCTGTATCGCGCCTTTTACGCCGATGGCTCTCAGATTGATGTCCATGCAGATACTCAGCACATGGAGGATGAAATTGCAACTAAAATCAGCGCTTCCGAAGCCGACGGTTATCGTAAATATGTAGATTTTGTTACCAAACTTTACAAGTATGAAATCAATGACTTCATTGATCGAAATATAGATTCGCCGTTAAATTTATTGACGCCAAATCTTGCACGTTTAATCGCACTTGGTGGTTTCAGGAGATTAGCTCCGAAGGTTAATCAATTCATGAAGGATTCTCGCCTTCAAAAGGTCTACTCTTTTCAAGCAATGTACGCTGGTGTGAGTCCACAACAAGCACTGGCAATTTACGCGGTAATTGCATATATGGACTCAGTGAATGGAGTGTTTTTTCCCAAGGGTGGGATGCATGCTGTACCTCGCGCACTCGCCGCTGCCGCCGAAAAACACGGTGTAGTTTTCAAATACAGCACTACTGTTTCAAAAATTGAAGTATCGAATGGCCGAGCAAAAGCAGTTCAGACCCAAGACGGTCAACGCATTGAATGTGATGCCGTTATTTTAAATCCAGATCTACCGGTTGCATGGCGCGATCTATTGGGTAAGACTCCACTATCTGTTAAGCGATTGCATTACTCACCATCGTGTGTAACGATGTTAGTTGGATCCTCTAAAAGCTACGAGTTTGCCGCACATCACAATATCCATTTTGGACAGTCATGGGATGGAGTATTTGACGAACTCATCAAAAAGAAGAAACTGATGAGTGATCCAAGTTTGCTTGTGACTATTCCAACTCTTGATGATCCAACTTTGGCACCTGTTGGTAGACACTCTTATTACGTCCTCTTTCCAACACCAAATTTAGATGCAGATATTGATTGGACTACACAGGCAGAGCCCTACCGAAATCAAATGATTGAAGTTTTAGAACAACGCGGATACACGGGTTTTGGAGAAGCGATAGAAACCCAAGTGTTAACTACTCCCCTAGATTGGCAAGCACAGGGAATGGAGCGTGGCGCACCATTTGCTAGTGCACACACTTTTTTTCAAACTGGTCCATTTAGACCACGAAACATGGCCGCGGGAATTGAAAACGTTGTTTTTGCTGGCTCTGGTACCCAGCCCGGAGTTGGAGTTCCCATGGTTCTCATCTCCGGACGTCTGGCCGCTGAGCGAATCGTTGGTCCGGTCGCATAAGTGGATGAGTTAACGGCGGCAGGTATTGCAGATCCACAATTGCGCGCATCGTATGCTGAGTGCAAACGACTCAATGCCCTACACGGCAAAACTTATTTTCTTGCCACCCTGCTGCTCCCCAAGGCGAAACGTCCATTTGTACATGCCCTGTATGGCTTTGCCAGATTTGCAGATGAAATCGTTGACGATTTAGCCTCCCAACTGAGCAATGAGGAAAAAGCTCAAGCACTTTCAAACTGGGGAAATACGGTACTAAAAGATCTTCGACGAGGAACTAGCGAAGACTTAGTTGCAGGCGCATTGATAGATACCGTTAACCGATTTGCAATCCCCCACGAATATTTTGAAGCATTTTTACACTCAATGACAATGGATTTAATGGTCCAAGAGTATGAAACTTTTGATGATTTAATGGAGTATATCTATGGATCTGCAGCAGTAATTGGCCTTGAAATGGCACCAATCCTTGGCTTTACCGACGTCGCAGCTTTAGAATCTGCAAAAAAACTAGGTACTGCATTTCAGCTTGCAAATTTTATTCGCGATGTTAATGAGGATCTAGATCGTGGAAGAATTTATTTGCCAATTCGAGAACTTGCATTTCATGGAGTAACTCGTGAAATGTTAGAAGCTCGAATATTAACGCCTCAGATTATTGATGCGCTCAAGTTCCAAATTGCTCGAGTAAGAGAGCTTCAAGCGCAGGCCACTCCTGGAATCGCCCTTTTAGATGCAACAAGTCGTCCTTGCATAAAAGCTGCAAGCCAGTTGTATTGTGGAATCGTAGATGAAGTTGAGAAAATTGGTTATGATATTTTTAATAAACGCGCAAAGACGTCAACTGCTCGTCGCTTACGAGTTGCTAGCGCCGCTTTTTTAAAGCGCCAATTCGTATCCAGTTAGATAAAACTCCAAGCACAAGAGCGAAACCAAAAAGTAAGTCTTCAACAGGCGCAGAGGCGATACGTATTCCAGTTATGACATGTGGGTCGTACATGACAATGTTTCGAGAGGTTAGCCACCAATTGGTCAGTAACTGGAAAGCGATGATAATTGCATAAGAGGTCCAGAAAACTCTGCGTCTAATTAAACGAACCTCCGTTATATAAAGGTCAAAGATAATGGCGCAGAGAACAGCGAATATCGTTAATTGTGTGTAGCTCATCCCTACACTGGCCAATCTTTTTTAACAAGTCTGACTGCTTCGATTGTCATTATCGCTGCAATAGGAACTACGATGAAAAACAAGTACTCCTCAAGTGGAATGCAGAAGGGGCCAAAAATACCGAGTATCTGTTCCCCATCAAATCGCCAATGCCCACTTCGAATTGCATAGGCATCCCAAGCAATAAAAAGAAAGAAAATCGGAGCAACTGCCAACATCGCACGCTTAATACGCTTGAGCACCCCAACTTTCAAAAAGAGCTCTAGCCAGAAAGAGCCCACAATTGTGAAGACAATCATGGCGACATATCCAAATTTATGCACGGGTTAACGCTACTCTACGCACTACGGGAGCCCACTAAGGCTGAGAGGGTCTGAAATTCAGACCGACCGTTTGACCAATCCGGTAATGCGGATGTGGAAAGGAACTACGAATGTCAACAATTCTCTTCACTGCCTGGGGCTATGACGTATCTATTTTGGAAACAGTTGCAGCTCTGGTCTCCTTCATTGGAGTCTGGCTCGGAACAACAGGCAAGCGGATCACTTGGCCTTGGTGGGCCGCTAGCAGTGCCCTCTATATGATCTTCTTTTACCAAGCTGATTTATTTGCAAGTGCAGCTGCCCAGATTGTTTTTATTATTGCCGCATTTTTAGGGTGGCGCGATTGGGCACCTACAGGTGCTAAACCAGGTCCATTATCTAATCGCAATCGCGCGCTATGGGCAGTCCTGACCTTAGTTAGCGTAGTTCTACTAACACCACTGCTCACAAGCTTAGGTGCAGCAGCAACATGGCAAGATGCAATTTTATTTGTTGGAAGTTTAATTGCCCAAATATTGATGGTGTACGAAAAAATTGAATCGTGGGTTGTATGGTTAGTTGTAGATGCTGCGGCGACCTATCTTTATGCCAGCCTGGGATATTGGTTTACCTCGCTTTTATACTTTGCTTTTACCCTCATCGCAATCATTGGATGGAAACGTTGGAATGACACTTATAGCCATTGACGGTCCGGCGGGGGCGGGGAAAACAACTTTAGCTGCCAAATTTGAACGGGATTTGTCAGTCGATAATTCAGTCTCTGTTATTCACATGGATGATTTATATGCTGGCTGGGAAAATGCACTCGACGAGCAATTGACGCAAAAACTCAAAGAGATTGTCGAAGCATTCACATCGCACAGCACCTTCACGATTTCAATTTTCAATTGGAGTTCAAACTCATTTGATTCAATTCAAACAATAGAACCCACCGATATCTTAATTATTGAAGGCGTTGGAGCGGGTCAAAAAGTGGTTCGTGAAAGCGGCGCAACAGTGTATTGGCTCGATATTGATCCCTCCGTTGGCTTGGAGCGCGTACTTGCCCGTGACGGTCGTGACATTGAACTCCTTATGCGGCAATGGCAAATCGACCAGGCTCGTTTCTTTGAGAGTGATTTAACACGCAACCATGCAGACCACATCATTACTTCATAGCTCTTATTGGCGCGCCCCGAGCACTTCTTTAAGGTCGAATCCATAAAATTACCCATATGTCGGATCTATCGGGTGAATTCATTGATAGCCGCTATCAGTTAATTCGAAAAGTGGCCAATGGTGGGATGGCATCTATATATGAGGCAATAGATACTCGCTTAGATCGAAAAGTTGCTGTAAAAATCATGCACCCGCATCTTGCTCAAGACGATCTTTATGTCACGCGTTTCATCCGTGAAGCGAAAGCGGCAGCGGCGCTTTCGCACCCCAATATTGTCGCCGTACAAGATCAAGGTTGGAATCAAAATGGAGTTCCAGCGGTCTTCTTAGTCATGGAGCTGATTGAAGGAAGCACACTACGTGAATACCTTAATGAACGCGGGCGCTTCGAAATCAAGGATGCACTTAATTATTTAACTCCTATTTTGAGCGCGCTGAGTGCTGCGCATTCAATTGGAATTGTACATAGAGATATTAAGCCAGAAAATATCTTGATCTCACATGAAGGCCGCATTAAAATCGCTGACTTTGGTTTAGCACGTGGTGAAGTCATCGGTTCGACCATGACGGCAGAGTCGAGTGTCATTCTTGGTTCAGTCTCTTACCTTTCCCCCGAACAAGTCCAGCGAGGAATTGCCGATGCGAGAAGTGACGTCTATGCCGTTGGAATTGTCGCCTTTGAGATGCTCACGGGTGAGAAACCATTTTTAGGTGATACACCAATTCAAATTGCATACATGCATGTCAATGAAGATGTTCCATCGCTACGATCAAAGCGCAGAGAAATTCCCCAAGCATTGGATGAATTGATTTCTCGCGCAACTAACCGTGATCCAGATTTGCGACCTCGAAACGCCGGTATATTTCTCAAGGATTTAGAGGTAATTGCCGTGGGTTTGGATCCTAAGAAGAATCAGATGCGACTTGATCTTGATTTACCGGTTGAACCTATTCGCGAGCACCCACGCACAAAAGTAAAACCCGCGACTATTCCTGAAGCGAAAGTTGAAATAAAAGAGACAACTAAACAAATTCGACGCAGCGATGAAAAGAAACATCGAACGAGCAAACGCGTGCTGAGAAATAGGAAAATCGCGCTTTTACTTGCAATCGCGCTAGGCGTGGGTGGTTGGTACACACTCGTCGGACCGGGCTCTCGAATAGTTGTGCCCTCTGTAGTTGGAGGTACTTATGATGATGCGCTCTCTGCGTTCACTCCTCTTGGAATAACGAATATTGCCGTTGTGGAGCGCTTCGATGAAGAAAACACTTCTGGAACAATTGTTAAATCGATACCACCAGGTGGCGGCCGCATCGAAACTGGAGAAAAAGTTACGTTAGTTATTTCCAAAGGAGCAGAGCGCTATACAATCACATCACTTGTCGGCTTGACCCCTAAAGCTGCAGCTGCATCGATTAGTAAGAGCCCATTGAGGTTGGGTAAAAATATTGAGGTCTTCAACAATACAATCCCAAAAGGTTTTGTCATCGGCTCGAAACCAAAAGCAGGCTCCAAGGTTAAGCGAAATTCTGTGGTAAATATAATTGTGAGTAAAGGTGTCGAAACCTTTCTAATTCCATCCTATGTTGGCATGAGTGGAGAGCAAGCACTCAATGAGTTGACCGAGTTGGGTTTCGATGTGGATAGCATTTATACATTTAGTGAAAACATTCTGGCGGGGACAGTAATTTCACAGAATCCATTAGGAAATTCACAAGCACCTAAAGGGAGTTCAATTACTCTCAACGTATCAAAGGGAACTGAATTTGTTTTTGTTCCAAATGTCTTCTCATTAGAAGAGGCAACTGCCGTAAGAATGCTCAAGGATTTGGAACTTGAAGTTATAGTGAAAAAAATAGGAGTAAGGGCAACGAAAAGAACCACTAATATCTCCCCTAAAGTGGGTACTAAAGTGAAACGTGGCAGCACTGTCACAATTACCGTAGGGTAAGCCGATGCCTAAGCAACTCTCCCGAATCGGTGCACACACTCCTACGACCGGGGGTATGGCTAAGCGCTCGATTGAATACGCTAAAACAACTGGTGCTGAAGTCATTCAAGTTTTCGCATCAAGTCCGCGTATGTGGGCTATGCCAGCAGCAAAACCAGACTTAGATGATGCCTTTAAAGAAAAAGCAATCGAGTTAGATATACATACATATGTTCATGCTCCATTTCTGATTAATTTGGGCTCTCCGACTGAGGCTACGTATGTAAATTCCTTAGCGTCAACTTCATATTCGCTTAAACGTGGAGCAGATATCGGTGCTCTAGGAGTAGTTATACATACAGGCTCTGCTGTCGATATAAGCCATGTAGAAAAGGCTTGGAAACAGATTCATGAAGGGATGATGCCAATTCTTAATGCGCTAAGTGATGATGCGCCATTTCTTCTTCTAGAACCAACTGCCGGGCAAGGTCAATCACTAGTGAAAAAATTAGATGACCTCGAAAACTATTTGAAGGCTCTCGAATACCATCCAAAAGTAGGGATTTGTTTAGATACCTGTCATGTATTTGCAGCTGGCCATGATATTGCGGCAAAGGGAGGAATGAGCAAAACGCTCGATCTTCTCATTGAAATTGCAGGGATTGAAAGATTTAAATTGATTCACGCAAATGACTCAATGGATATCTGTGGTGCACTTAAAGATCGTCATCAAAATATCGGTGATGGACACATTGGAATCGATCCTTTTGTCGAACTGCTCGCTCACCCGGCAACTTCCGGAGTCCCATTAGTTCTGGAAACACCTGGCATGGAGGAAAAACACACAGTCGAAGTTGCACTACTTAAGGCGTTTCGTGATAAAAAGTGAGCAACGCTAAATATCTTTTCAAAATTAAGTTAGCACCATGGGCTTTGTTGGCCGTTGCAATGGCATGGGGTTGGTCCTTCGTAATTATGAAGGACGCAATCAATCGACAGAGCGTGAATAACTTTCTCTTCACTCGGTTCGCAGTTGCTGTAGTTGTCATGATAATGATTCGTCCAAAGGTTTTACAACTACTGGATCAAGATCTAGTCATTCGTGCTGGAGCCGCTGGCATTTTCCTCGGAAGTGGTTATATATTTCAAACATTGGGGCTTGAGCGCACAGGCGCTGCAATAACAGGCTTTGTTACAGGCCTGTATATTGTTCTTACACCGATATTTGCCTTGATTTTCTTGCGACAACGCGTCAATCGATTTACTTGGAGTTGCATTGCAATTGCAACTATAGGACTTGCTTTTTTATCTATTCGTGGGTGGTCGGTTGGCTTTGGCGAACTCTTAATATTTATCAGCGCCATCTTTTTTGCTATACACATTATCGCACTGAGTAAATGGAGTTCTGGTAGAGATGCCTATGCGATGACTGTCGTGCAGTTAGCGATGTGTGCGATTTTATCTGGAATCGCTTCAATTCCTGGTGGTTACTCTCTTCCTCCAGACTTAGGCGTGTGGGCAGTTGTAGTTTTCACTGCAGTCTTTGCTACCGCTATCGCTTTTATCATTCAAACTTGGTCACAAGCGCACATGAGTGCAATAAAGGTTGCTGTCATTTTAACCATGGAAGTCGTCTTCGCAGCTCTGTTTGCAATTCTTTTCGGTGGCGAAAGCCTAACTCTGCAAAGCACAATTGGTGGCTTAATGGTCATTACGGCAATGTATTTGATAGTCACTAGACAAGAGAAGTAGGCTCAAGACATGGCAATTGATCTTCGTTCAGATACAGTCACTCAACCATCACAAGGGATGCGAGATGCGATTGCGCATGCGCCAGTTGGTGATGATGTTTATGGTGATGATCCAACGGTCAACTCTCTTGAATCGCGCGTCGCGGCAATGTTTGGCATGGAGGCGGGAGTATTTACTCCATCAGGTTCACTCGCCAATCAGCTAGCAATTCGAATGCTAGTAGCGCCAGGTGAAGAGTTACTTGCAGAATCCAACTCACATATTGTGCGTGCCGAACTTGGTGCAGCCGCAGTTTTTAGTGGAATTACAACTAGAACATGGCAAGCAGTCAATGGGCGATTGAAGGCATCTGATGTCATAGACATCGCACGTCCCGACTCTGGACCATATCTCGTCTCAACAACTGCCATCGCCGTTGAAAATACACATAACTTCGGTGGCGGAACTGTTCAGTCAATCAAAGAAATCGCCGACCTACGGGTAAAGGCTGATGAGTTGGGACTAAGACTGCATTTGGATGGAGCTCGCATTTGGAACGCTCATATTGCAAGTGGGGTTTCTTTCCTCGAGTATGGAAAGTACTTCGACACCATAAGCGTCTGCTTATCTAAAGGGCTGGGCGCACCTGTAGGTTCAGTAATGATTTCAACTAAGGAGCGTATAAGTAAAGCTCGAGTGTGGCGCAAACGATATGGCGCCGGGATGCGACAAGTTGGTATTTTAGCGGCGGCAGGACACTATGCCCTAGATAATAATCTTGAAAGATTAGCCGATGATCATCGACGTGCTAAAAAACTAGCCGTTGCAATCGCAGCTATCGATTCGACACTAATAGATCCATCACTCGTTGAGACCAATATTGTTGGCTTAGACCTAACTTCAATGTCATTCTCAGCCGCTGATTTAGCTAAGCGTACCCGCGAAGCCGGACTTTGGATAAGTTCGCTAGGCCCACATTATGCACGCTTAGTTACACATTTGGATTTTGATGATGCACAGTGCGAAGAGGCGATTGAAATATTAAAAATAGCCCTCGTGACGAAGTAGCCACTCTTTCTTATCCACTCCACCAGCGTAATTTCCTAAAGCCCCACCGGTTTTTACGATTCGATGACATGGTACAACTAGCATGATTGCATTGTTTGCACATGCACTTCCCGCTGCACGCACTGCCGCCGGTGAGCCTGCCTTTTCTGCAAGTTCGGCATAAGAAATAGTTTTGCCAGCCCCAACTTTACGCATTGCCTTCCATGCACCCTGTGAAAAAGCAGCACCACTCTGGCGGACTTTTATCGCGTTAATTGCAGAAAAATCTCCATCGAAGTAATCGTTGATAAGTTCGCAGATAACTGGAATTGACTTAACAATTTTTACTTCACCACCGGCATTAAAAGCCGAGATTGTGGTGAGGTTTGTACCAATGAGGATTTGATCATCGGCCAATAGATTGAGGGTGCCGATTGGAGTCTTTATTGAGGTAGCAAGAAGTGGCACGTGACCTAAATTAGCGCTCGCGCAACATTTCGGCAACCAAGAAAGCTAACTCAAGAGATTGCGCGTGATTTAGACGTGGATCACAAGCGCTTTCATACTTAGTCGCTAAATCCTCATGTGAAATTTTTTCACCTCCACCAACACACTCAGTCACGTCATCCCCTGTGAGCTCAATGTGAATTCCGCCCGGGTGTGTACCGAGCGCTTTGTGAACTTCGAAAAAGCCTTTAACTTCATCCAAAACATCGTCAAAACTACGTGTTTTATAGCCCGACGGTGACTCGTAGGTATTTCCATGCATCGGATCGCAGACCCACAAAACTTTAGCTCCGGATTTAGTAACTCCATCAACTAAACCAGGTAGCACCTCGCGTATTTTCCCAGCACCCATGCGTGTAATAAATGTAAGTCGACCGGGTTCGCGCTCAGGATCTAATTTATCAATTAATGCAAGTGCCGCCTCAACCGTTGACTTAGGTCCAAGTTTGACTCCAATTGGGTTACGAATCTTAGAAGCAAAATCAATATGGGCACCATCTAATTGACGCGTGCGCTCACCTATCCAGATAAAGTGCGCCGAGACATCGTAAGGCTCCCCCGTACGAGAATCGATGCGTGTGAGTGCTTTCTCGTACTCCAAAATAAGCCCCTCGTGACTGGAGAAGAAGTCGACCGATTTAAATGACTCAGGATCAACTCCGGCTGATTTCATAAAAGATAAGGCGCGCCCGATTTCATTGGCCATTTGCTCGTAACGAACACCAACTGAAGAACCACGTATAAAGCCTTTATTCCACTCATGAACTTGACGAAGATCGGCAAATCCGCCTTGAGTAAAGGCACGCACTAAATTTAGAGTTGCAGCAGATGTGTTATAGACGCGCACTAAGCGATGTGGATCTGGTGTGCGCGAAGCCTCGTTGAACTCTAAATCATTTACTGCGTCGCCGCGATATGCCGGCAAGGTAATCTCGCCACGGGTTTCCAAATCGTTAGAGCGAGGTTTAGCAAACTGCCCGGCCATGCGTCCAACCTTCACTACTGGAAGGCTGGAGTGGTATTGCAAAACCGCTGCCATTTGAAGAATCGTTTTAATCCTATTTCGAATTGAGTCGGCAGTGGCCGCTGCAAATGTTTCGGCACAATCTCCACCCTGTAGCCAGAAGGCTTTTCCATCTGCAGCCATTGCAATCCGAGCCTTCAAATCATCGCACTCTCCTGCAAACACTAATGGCGGAAAAGATTTCAGTTCGGCGACCGCTGATTTTATTGCCGCTCCCTCTGGACCACCTGGCCAGTTCGGTTGCTGTGCCGCCACCAGGCCAGGTGTAAAGAGGGAGTCTAGAGAAGAGTTCATGGGGATAAGAGTAGAGAGTTCAAAGGTAGGCGCGAGATGCGATTAACCAAAGAAAATCTCGGCCTCCCTGTAGCGCTCTAGTGGAACGAGCTTTAATTTTTCAGTGGCAGATTCGAGCGGGACTCGGACAATGTCGGTGCCATGCAGGGCGACCATCTTTCCCCAGTCGCCTTCATGGGCGGCAGTTATTGCATGTAAGCCAAAACGCGTCGCAAGAACACGATCAAAGGCAGTTGGTGTTCCACCACGTTGAATGTGTCCAAGTACCGACGTACGCGCCTCTTTGCCCGTCTTATGCTCAATCTGCTGTGCTAGCCAATCGCCAATTCCGGCTAGTTTTACGTGACCGAATGAATCTAACGATTGATCTTTAACGGCCAAATCCCCATCTTGAGGAATTGCGCCCTCTGCAATAACGATAATTGGTGCGTAATGTGATTTAAAGCGAGATTCAACCCATTCGCAGACTTTTTCAACGGAAAATTTTTGCTCTGGAATTAAAATGCAGGCGGCTCCTCCTGCTAGACCCGCGTGCAGTGCGATCCAACCCGCATGACGACCCATTACTTCAACGATTAATGCACGATGATGGGACTCGGCGGTTGTGTGCAGACGATCAATCGCTTCTACAGCGATATTAACCGCGGTATCAAAACCAAATGTGTAGTCAGTATTATCTAAGTCATTATCGATTGTCTTTGGTACGCCAACAACCTTTACGCCTAATGAATCTAACTTTGTTGCAACACCTAATGTGTCTTCTCCGCCAATTGCAATGAGGGCATCGATTCCAGCTTTAGCTAAGTTCTCTTTAATTTTTTCAACGCCACCCTCAATTTTAAAGGGGTTTGTGCGAGATGAACCTAAAATCGTTCCGCCGCGTGGCAAAATTCCACGAGTTGTTTCAATAGTGAGCGGCATTGTTAAGCCCTCTAGTGGGCCTTTCCAACCATCGCGAAAGCCGACAAACTCATGCCCATACTCTTTAACACCTTTACGGACAACGGCACGGATAACTGCATTTAGTCCAGGGCAATCTCCACCACCTGTAAGCACACCAATACGCATATTTAACTCCACTACCAAAGAGACATTAACGAAGGGCTGCGTCAATCATTATCGCCCTACCTGTGGTCAACGCTGACTAGGACAGTCTAGCCTTGCGCCATGGCTAAAAGACAAATCATCGCCGGCGTGGACTCTTCTACTCAGTCGGTAAAGGTGGTAATTCGCGATGCCAACACTGGAGAGTTACTACGAGAGGGTCGTGCCCCACATCCAGATGGAACGCAAGTAGATCCTGCCCTCTGGAAAACCGCTCTCGTTGCAGCAATCCATGAGGCGGGCGGAATTGCCGACGCTTCTGCAATCTCCATCGCGGCTCAACAACATGGAATGGTTGCGCTAGATATACATGGCGAGGTTATTCGACCAGCTATTTTATGGAATGACACGCGTTCGGCCCAAGCTGCCCTCGATTTAAATCGAGAAGAGGGTGGAGATTCAGAGATCGCTAGAAAAGTGGGTTCGCTCTTAGTCGCCTCTTTCACCGCTACCAAACTACGGTGGATGGCAGATCATGAACCAGAAAATGCCGCCAAGACCGCCGCAATTGCTCTCCCCCATGATTGGCTCTCGTGGCAAATGCACGGCGGAAAAGATCTAACTTCTCTCTTTACAGATCGAAGCGATGCTTCTGGCACTGGTTATTTCGATCCAACTACGTCTCACTACCGCGAAGATATTGTGCGTTTAGCACTTCGCCATGACTCAGAAATAATACTCCCACGAATAATTCCGCCTAGTGATTTCGGTGGAACAACTTCATCAGGAGTTCCCATTGCCGCAGGTCTTGGTGACAATGCTGGCGCTGCCCTTGGAGTTCAAGCCCACATTGGTGATGTAGTTATTTCACTTGGTACAAGTGGAACTGCTTTTGCAGTATCAAATACAGCAACACATGATCCAAGTGGAGCAGTAGCCGGATTTGCCGATGCAACTGGACGCTTTTTACCGCTCGTCTGCACGCTTAATGCGGCTCGGATTTTAGATGCTGCAACGAGAATTTTAGGAATATCCCATAACGATGTAAGTACATTAGCAATGACATCAAATCCAGGTGCCAATGGCTTAACGCTCTTGCCTTATTTTGAAGGTGAGCGCACTCCTAACCGCCCCAATGCAAAAGGTGTATTTGCTGGAATGAACTCTAAGAATTCAAACCAGGCAGATATTGCACGAGCGATGATTGAAGGTATGTTGTGCGGTTTAACCGATGCCGTCGATGCACTCATCGCCTTAGGAGTTAGTGTTAATCGAATTCTAATTATTGGTGGTGCGGCAAAAAATCCTGCCATCCCCGTTATCGCAAGTGCATTGATTGGACGAGAAGTGATAGTTCCGCCAGCCGGTGAATATGTGGCAAATGGTGCAGCTAAGCAGGCTGCATGGGCGCTCTTAGGAGAGCTACCTGAATGGAATCTCGGTGAAGTTGCACATTTCGCATCGACACCCACTCCAGAGGTCATGGATCGATACCGAAAACTTAGAGACAACACTGAACACTGGGAGCACTAACTACGCAGTTACTCGAATACCTTTACCTACAACTATTATTCCACCTGGACTAATAGTAAAACGTTGGCGATCGCGTTCTAAATCAACGCCGATTTGTGCACCTGGTTCTACATATACATTTTTATCAAGGATTGCTTTTCGAACTATTGCCCTATCACCGATGTGCACTGAGGGCATCAAAACGGAGCCTTCAATAAGTGAGCCTCGCCCTACGGCTACATCATAGGAAACAACTGAATTGTGCAGTATTCCGCCAGAAATAATCGATCCAGCGCCAACGATTGAATCATGCGCAGCGCCGCCTTCACTAAATTTTGCAGGTGGTAAAGACGGCGGATTTGTTAGAAGTGGCCAATCGCGATTATAGAGATTAAAGATTGGATGAACTGACACGAGATCCATATGTGCATCGTAATAAGTATCAATTGAACCAACATCGCGCCAATAACCTTTATCTCTCTCGGTTTCTCCTGGCACTACGTTATGCGCAAAATCATAGACTTTAGCGACGCCGTTTTTTGTGAGAAATGGAATTATATTTGCACCTAAGTCATGACGCGACTCAATATCTTGCGCATCAATTAAAAGTGTTTCTTCCATGACATCGCGTTTAAAAATGTAATTGCCCATTGATACAAGGCACAAATCTGGGTGTCCTGGCATGGCTGGCGGATCTGATGGCTTTTCATGGAAAGCCTTAATGGTTATTCCATCGTCGGCTAGTTCAATAACACCAAACTCATGAGCCTCTGATCGTGGCATTCGGATCGCTGCAACGGTTACTCCGGCATCAGATTCAACATGTTGTTCAAACATCTGACCCGGATCCATTCGATACACGTGATCTGCACCGAAAACTAAAACATGTTTTGGATCTTCATCGTGAATTAAATTGAAGTTTTGTAAAATCGCATCGGCGCTTCCTGTATACCAGCGCGGACCCAATCGTTGCTGAGCTGGTACTGGAGTGACGTAATTGCTAAGTAAGGCCGACATGCGCCACGTTGTGGTGATGTGCCTATCAAGTGAGTGAGATTTGTACTGTGTTAGTACTGCAATCTTTAACATATTAGCATTTACTAAGTTTGATAAAACAAAGTCAATTAACCTATAAGAGCCACCAAATGGAACTGCAGGTTTAGCTCGGTCAGCGGTAAGTGGCATTAAACGCTTACCTTCACCACCAGCAAGGACTATGCCTAGCGGTAGTTTCAGGTTTGCCATGCGCTAACGATAGCCTGTGCCTCTTAGCCAGGGTAGGGGGAATGTGATGAACAGATTGAAAATTGCAATAGTTACTAAAGAGTGGCCCCCTGCTATTTATGGTGGTGCCGGCGTGCATGTTGTAGAGCTAACTCAAGCGATTCGCGCAGTTGATGGAACTACTGTCGACGTTCACTGTTTTGGTGGTCCACGCGAGGATGCCTTTGGTTACTCAACCCCATCAGAATTTATCGATGCAAACCCTGCCGTTCAAGCACTTGTCACCGATCTAGAGATTGCATCCCACTTAGATGGAGTTGATGTTGTGCACTCACATACGTGGTATGCAAATATGGCTGGGCATATTGGCGCTTTGCAGTACGCAATTCCTCATATTGTCAGTGCTCATTCGCTGGAACCTTTACGACCCTGGAAATCCGAACAACTAGGTGGAGGTTATGCAATCTCTTCGTGGGCGGAAAAAACTGCATTTGAAGCGGCGGCGGCAATTATTGCTGTCAGCGATGGCATGCGCGCAGATGTTCTGGCCGCTTATCCAACAATTGATCCGAACAAAGTTGTCACGATTCGAAATGGCATTGATACAACAAGATTTGCGCCTAATCACGATAGTTCAGTGGCCGCGAAATTTGGCGTGAGCGGCAGATATGCAATTTTCGTAGGTCGAATCACTCGTCAAAAGGGCTTGGCACATCTTTTGCGCGCTTGGAAGAATGTTCCAGATGAGTATGGATTGGTTTTGGCAGCGGGAAGCCCTGATGAAGCTGGAATAGGAAATGAAGTCGCTGAGCTAATTGCCGAGCTACAAAAAACGCGTACAAATATCTGGTGGATCAAAGACATGTTGCCCCATGCAGAATTAACGGCAATGTTAACCGGCGCCGAACTTTTTATCTGTCCCTCGGTTTACGAGCCACTTGGAATTGTGAACTTAGAGGCGATGGCATGTGAAACCGCTGTCCTTGCATCTCGTGTCGGTGGAATTCCTGAAGTTGTAGCACACAAAGTGACCGGTGAACTCGTTGATTATAATGGCGATGCAATGCCATTCGAAAAATCTCTCAGCGAATCAATTACTCGTTTGATGTCGCAACCAGAGCTTCTTGAAAAGTATGGGACGGCTGGACGCATGCGCACCGTGAATGAGTTTGGCTGGGATGAAGTCGCGGCCGCGACGGTCGCCCTTTACCGCCGTGTGATTGCTTAAATGTCACGTAAATCCTGGATCCAATTTGGCATAGTCGGTGTTTTATGGGGAATCCCCTATCTATTAATGAAGGTCGCAGTTGCCGATATTCCGCCAGCTTTAATTGTCGCGGGTCGAACTCTCATTGGCGCAACGATTTTAATTCCGATTGCAATTCATAAAAAAACCTTCATAGATGCACTGCGCGGAATTAAATATGTTTTGCCCTATGCATTTCTTGAAATGGTTGGACCCTGGATTCTGATCACCAGTGCCGAAAAAGAGATCTCATCGGGATTGGCCGGACTTCTCGTAGCAACTGTCCCGATTTTTGCAACGATTTTCACATCGATGCGTGGTGATCATTCGGTGTGGCAACCCAAACGCATCTTTGGTTTAGTCGTTGGATTTATCGGAATAATTGCACTCGTCGGAATCGAATCAATTACTGGAAACAGTAATCCACAAGCCATCGCAATGGTCATACTGGCATCAATTCTCTATGCCTATGCCGTATTAATGGTTACATCCAATCTACCTGGTGTTGATGGTGTTGCTATAAATGGCTTGGCCATGGCAATTACCGCTCTCTTCTACATGCCAATTGCTATTGCTGTGTGGCCAAGTAATCCAGTCTCAGTAAATGCCATTGCATCGCTCATTGCCCTTGGCGTCTTTTCCACCGCAATTGCATTCATGCTTTTCTTCATAATAATTGCCGAAATTGGTCCGGCTCGCGGCTCACTTACGACCTATGTAAATACCGCAGTAGCCGTTATCTTAGGAATCATTATTTTGAATGAGCCAATAACTCTCGGAATTATTGTTGGTCTACCACTGGTCTTGCTCGGCTCTTACTTGGCTAGTCGCAAATCCAAACTAGTGGTTATCGCCGAAGCCTAAACGCTCGAGAAGCTTTGGATCGCGCTGCCACTCTTTTGAAACCTTAATATGTAATCCTAAGAAAATCTTGGCTTCCAGTGCGCGTTCGATATCTGCCCGCGCGCGAATGCCTATCTCCTTTAACCGAACGCCTTGATGACCTAACAAAATGGCGCGCTGTGTATCTCGCTCAACATGGATCGTTGAATGAACGTCATAGAAGGGACGCGAACCTTTCTCTTCTCGCTCGCCAAACTCATCAATCGTCACCATTATTGAATGGGGTAGTTCTTCGCGCACATCCTGCAAAGCGGCTTCACGGATAAATTCACAGATTAACTGTTCGATAGCTTGATCACTCGTTGTACCCGCTGGGTAATATGCTGGACCCACTGGAAGATTGTTTCCTATAAGTGAGTTTAATAAATCAATTTGATTGTGAATCGCAGCGGAAACGGGAATGATTTCATCCCACACAAAACCCTGTGCAAGGGCCATGATCCCGGCAAGGCGAATCGCTAATTTTTCTTTAGAAATTAAATCAGTTTTAGTAATGACGGCAAACTTCTTGGCTCGTGGATGTTTTGCAATCTCGGCAGAGATAAATAAATCACCGGCACCAGATGACTCATCGGCTGGAATACACATAATGACAATATCAACTGAGTCCATACTTTGATCAACAACTGCATTGAGACGATGCCCTAAAAGCGTTTTGGGCTTATGGACTCCGGGAGTATCCACCAGTACCGCCTGAAAATCTGGGCCATGGACGATGCCTCGAATCGCGGTTCGAGTCGTGTTGGGATGATGTGAGGTAATTGCAATCTTGCTACCAACTAAAGCGTTAATAAGCGTGGATTTTCCGACGTTTGGGCGGCCAACAATGGCAACAAAGCCCGAACGATGTTCACTCATCCGCCTATTCTCTCATCTATTGGCACCAACAAACTCCACTGCATCTGCAACCGAGGTAACGATCTCAGCTGCTCGCTCACCTATTAATCGATGACATCCCTCGCTAGTTGGAGAATTAATCGGTCCAGGAATAGCCATTACTGGTCTCAGTAACTCTGCTGCATCTCGTGCAGTGCGAAGTGATCCACTTCTAAAGGCTGCCTCCACAACTAGTGTTGCCTGAGATAGCGCTGCAATTAATCGATTGCGAGTTAAAAACCGTGCGGGCAACGCAGGATGCCCAGGCATTACTTCGCTAACAATTGCTCCGGATTCGCAGATTTCTGCAAATAAACGCGAGTTACCTGCCGGATAGTTAATGTCGATTCCAGATGCAATGACTGCGACAGTGACGCCCTCTGCAATAAGCGCTCCTTTATGTGCGAAAGTATCAATGCCATATGCCCCACCACTGACAATCGCCCATTCGCGATCAACAAAACCTGCAGCAAAATCTCCAGCTATGCGTGCGCCATAATTTGTTGGATTACGAGTACCAACAATTGCCAACGATTGCAT